>CAYVQU010000175.1:0-10550 GCA_964453155.1 uncultured Anaerolineales bacterium
GCCTATGTTTTTCGTTAATTTTCTGTTCTACCGCTACTTTTTGAGATGACACCAATTCATGACAAACTTACAACAATGTGATATTTGCGGCCAGTCCAAATCAGATCTAAAAATCGACGCTGACAGTCTCTGGATTTGCCCCGCCTGTCAAAAACAGATCAAAACCAAACCCGTTTCTCTAGAAAACAGTGAATTTGAATTAGCTGATGAACTCAAACCCCTCGTCAGCAAGAGTGCCGGCGCAATCTGCCGCACCCTGGAAATCCCGCAGGCCCCACCCTATGACACCGTTCTCAAAGCCGCAACCCGCATTGGCTATGACCAAGACCGCTTCATGAGTGCCTGGTTGTTCGTCACCCAATGGCAGGATGGCACCACCGTCTGGCGCGCCTCAGATGGCAGTGCCACCGCGCAAGTATCCATAGATGGGACAGTCAGTATCAACGACCAACATTAAACCGCGAATAACGCGAATTAGCGCTAATCATAAAATATTTGTAATGGTCAAGAGTAGCTTGAACACATGTCATTGCGAATGAAATGAAGCAATCCCCCTCTCGCTAGGGAGGAGACTGCTTCGGCGGTAATGCTGCCTCGCAGTGACATTAATCTGATGTTGTTCAACCTTCTATTGACGAGTACATAATCATAAAATATTCGTGAAGATTAGCGTAATTCGTGGTTAAATGTATCAAATTACTCAACGACGGAGAGCAGAATGCCCCAACACCCTATTGCCCCCAAACGCCCCTACGAAATCACCCAACATGGCCAAACCCGCATAGATGATTATTACTGGCTGCGCAACCGCGAAGACCCCGCCGTGATCGAATATCTTCAGGCGGAGAATGATTATCAGGAGGAAATGCTGCAGCACACCCAGGAGTTGCAGGCTCAGCTCTACGAGGAGATGAAAGCCCGGATTAAAGAAGATGACTCGTCTGTCCCAGCGCAGGATGGCGAATACTTCTACTATACCCGCACGGAGAAGGGGAAACAATATCCCTACTACTGTCGTAAAAAAGGATCCATCGACGCCCCCGAAGAGATTCTCATCGATCAAAATGCATTGGCCGAGGGGAAATCTTTCTGCCGGATCGGTGCGTTTTCCGTCAGCCCTGACCATCAAAAACTGGCCTATTCCGTTGACCCGGATGGCACCGAAAAATGTGTCATCTATATCAAGGATTTAATCACCGGCGAACACTATCCCGAAGAAATCCATAACACTGCTGGAGACGTTTACGACCATAAAGGAGTTGAATGGGCAGCTGATAACCAGACGATCTTCTACCTCACCTTAGACGCCGCCCTGCGACCCTACAAGCTACACCGGCATGTCATCGGCAGCGACCCTAAGGACGATCAACTCCTATTCCATGAAGCCGACGAAACTTACTATTTATACGTCGGCAAAACCCGCAGTGGCGCCTATATCACTGCCCATTCTGGTTCTACATTAACCGATGAATGGCGGATTCTGCCCGCGGATCAACCCGCCAGCGAGTTTACCGTGTTCCAATCACGGACTCAGGGTTTAGAATACAAAATCGACCACCTCGGGGATCAATTTTACATCGTCACCAACGACGAGGCTCTCAATTTTCGATTGATGAGCACGCCCTTGAAGGCCACTACGAAAGAGAACTGGACCGAAGTTATCCCCCACCGCCCCGAAGTCTACCTGACCGGCCTGATGGCGTTCGCCAACCATCTCGTTCTCTTCGAACGCAAAGCTGGGTTGAAACAAATCTACATCGCGGCTCCAGATGGTGTCAACAGGGGACGTTATGTCGAATTTCCCGAGCCAGTGTACGACATCTGGGCCGCCAAAAATCCCGAGTTCAATACCCCAACCCTGCGGTTTAACTTCTCGTCGCTGATCACCCCCAAGTCGGTGATTGATTACGGCCTGGATTCCGGCGCGTGGGAACTCCAAAAACAGGATGAAATCCCCTCAGGTCATGATCCATCTCAATATGTCACCGAACGCCTAGATGCGACCGCCGCCGATGGCACCCAGGTCCCCATGTCCATCGTCTACAAAAAAGGACTCCAAAAAGATGGCAGCAATCCCACTCTGCTGTACGGCTATGGATCCTACGGCGCGAGTATGGAACCGGGTTTCAACGCCAACCGTTTCAGCCTGATCGACCGCGGGTTCATCTGGGCCATCGGACACATCCGGGGCGGGGCGGAGATGGGCCGGGCCTGGTATGAAGACGGCAAAATGCTGACCAAGCGCAACACTTTCACCGATTTCATCGTCTGCGCCGAAGCCCTGATCGCGGCCGGATACACATCCACCGAAAAACTGGGCATCATGGGCCGCTCCGCCGGGGGTCTGTTGGCCGGGGCTTGCCTGACGATGCGACCTGATCTCTACAAAGCCGTGATCGCCGCGGTCCCCTTTGTCGATGTCGTTACCACCATGGATGACTCATCCATCCCCCTGACCACCCTCGAGTACGACGAGTGGGGCAACCCCGCCAACGAACCCTACTATGAGTACATGCTCTCCTACTCGCCCTATGACAATGTGCAGGCCACCAACTATCCCGATGTGTTGATCACCACGGGTCTCAATGACCCCCGCGTGGCCTATTGGGAACCGGCCAAGTTCGCCGCCAAATTGCGTGAGCTCAAAACCGATGACAACCTGCTCCTGCTAAAAACCAATATGGATGCCGGGCACGCGGGCGCCTCGGGCCGCTACGACTATCTCAAAGAAATCGCCTTCGATTTTGCATTTCTGATTGATCGATTAACTTAAAGACCTTCCAGGTTTTCGAAAACCTGGAAGGTCTCATTCCGGCCCTTTGGATCACGGTCCGAAGGGCTGTTTTCTATTTATGAGCGGAATGTAGACCAACCCCGCCTCCAATTTCTCAATCTCCACCGGCTGCGCCACCCCATAATCCGATTTAGGCAGCCAGGTATGGTAGAAATAATCCCGCGAATGAGCTTCGTGGGTCACAGTGATTTTCGCAAAAGATCCCCCTGGAATTTTTTGATGGATAAAAGGGAGATTGATGGATTCCGGCGCGTTGGTCTCAATACCGACACTGTAGAATGAAATCCCATCCTGGGTTTGGGGGTGGCTGCTGACCCCATAGATGTTGCGCTCCCCAACGGGAATATCTACTCCCGCTAACAACCCCACAAATTTCTGCACCAAATCCAGATTCTCGCCTCCCTGAGACATTATCCCCATCAAATGCAGCTCTGACCGTTCGATGACCACCGGACGCACAAAATCTGGCGAGTTGATAAATTCAAGATAATCCCCCCTCAACCGCGGCATCAGACTTTGATATGGAACGAACCCCCGCTCCCGCCATTGACTCGGCTGGATCCCAAACATCCGCTTGAAAGCCCGTGAAAAAGTCTCATGATTTTTGAATTGGTATTCCACCGCAATATCAAGAATACGGTGATCGTTCTCCAGTAGGGTGCCGGCCGCGGCACTCAATCGGCGCCGCATTAAATAATCATAGGGCGTATGCTGAACGGTCTGATTGAACGTCCGAATGAAATGATAGAGCGAGTACCCGGCGGCCGCGGCGATATCCGCAACGGTAATGTCGGCGCGCAGATTTTTTTCGACAAATTCGATGGCGGCGCAGATGGCCGGGAGTTGGGAGGGCATAAAGAGCAAGGGAAAGGGGTTTGGGGGCTGGGTTTTGGGGTTTGACGGGCATGTAGACATCGAGGACAGATTCGGCCAGGTTATCAACGCCTTTGAAGCGGTGGTCGTAGTATTGGAAGCTGAAGGAGTGGGAGCGTTGATATCCAGCCGTGGTGATCCGTTCATCGATTTCCATATGCCAATCGGACGATATCGCCTCCCCTTCAAAGGTGAAGACCGCGTACTGGGTCGCAGGCAGGCTTTTTGCGACTAGCTCTAGCGGGACAACGGCAAGATTCTCAACCTGTAGCCCAACAAAGACTTCAAACAAGCCTTTCGTAATGGTTTCCTCGTTGTAAACATGGACCTCGTACATCGCTTCCTCATAGGCACTCGGCGGTATTTTCTCCGCATTCTCCCCCAAATACCGCATAAACCGCGTCCACACTCGGCCGATCTCATTCTCTCCAGCCCAATCGCTATGAGTATCAAACGGATCGCCATAAAACGACATCCCCACCAGATAAATTTCAGGTTTTTCAACAATTACGGGTTCCATAGGCAGTTCCTATTTATTCTCATTTCCCCAATTATATCTATACAAAGAATTCCCCTCTCCCTAAGGGAGAGGAGGTGCGAACGCAATTCGCATAAAGGGTGAGGGGAAAGGGGTACTACCCCACATCCGGCATATGTTCGGCAAAAAACGCAGCCGCTTCTTCCATCCATTCGGGCCAATCGGCGAACCAAGGGGCCACTTTGTAATCCCGAATCCGATCTGAGATTGGGATTAAGGGCTTGATATCCAAGATTGGCGTGCCATCCAGCGCATCGATGTAGGGTAGAACGACAATCCCATTGTCCACATCGACATCAATGACGGCCATGGTGGTCAAAGCGATCGGGTTGGGGCGGTATTCAGAACGGCAGGCGAAGACCCCGGCTTCAACCCCGGGTGCATACGGCAACTCGGTCGTCATGATATTACGATTTTCGAGCGTGTCCATCTGGTCGGCCCACCAAAAGATCAAGATGTGGCTGAACTGATCCACCTGTTTGAGGGCGGGGCGATAGGGTTCGTCGATTTGCAAGATGTAAGTCTGCTCTGCATCTGAGGCGCGGACGGTGCCTATGGCGTTCAGTTGATAAGTTTTACGTTTACCATTTTCGTTAGACATATTACCTCCAGGTTGAAAAAGAAAATAACCACGAAGTGCACTAAGGTTCACTAAGAACATACTTTGTGCTTCTTTGTGTCCTCTGCGAAGCGTACCCTTTAGGGTATGTGGTTAATATTATTGCGTTTTCTTAATTCTTCCTGATCCTGATTGCTGATTCCGGAAGATCAAATCAAGTAAAGATACGTACAATTTGACGATTTTTGCGGTTTGATGTACTCGTCAACAGAACCTTGAACATTAACGTCATTGCGAACGAAGCGGAGCGAAGTGCGGCAATCTGAACCTAACCTAGATGGAGACTGCTTCGGCGGAAAAACTACCTCGCAGTGACGTTAACTTTGGAAGTGTTCAGCCTTCAATAGACTACTACAATTTTTGCAGTTTGAGAGCAACCCTGATCTGAGTTCCCCGGAAACTGGGTTCGCAGAACCTTAAGTTTCCGGGGAACTCAGATCAGGATTCGTGACATTCGTCGTATTCTGTCATTCGTGTTGGTATCTCCCGATAATATATAATTCAATCATGACTACCAACACCTCCCTTTCTCCATTTTTTACCCCGCGCGGTGTCGCCATTATCGGTGCATCAACTGATCCTACGAAGCTCGGTTATGGTCTCTCCCGTAACCTGATGTTGAGCAATTACCAGGGTGCCATCCACTTCGTCAACCCTAAGGGCGGAGAACTTTTAGGGCATCCTATTTACACTCAAATTACCGACATCCCCGATCCGGTGGATCTAGCTGCGTTGTTAATTCCAGCCAAATTTATCCCTGCTACGCTAATTGAGTGCGGCAAACGAGGTATCCCCGCGGCCATCATTGGCGCAGGCGGATTCCGAGAAGTCAGTGTCGAGGGAGCAGAGTTGGAAGAAAAATGCGTCCAAATCGCGCAAGAATATGGCATCCGCTTGTTAGGCCCTAACTGCGTCGGATTGCTGGATACCCACCTCCCCATTGACATCACTTTCCTCCCGCCCCCTGGACCTACACCAGGGGACGTCGCATTTATATCGCATTCAGGAGCGATCTGTGCGGCCGTCATTGACTGGGCCCGGGGACAAGGGTATGGACTTTCGAGGATGGTCAGCCTCGGCAACCAGGCCGATATCTGTGAAACCGATGTGTTGGTCCCGGTCGCCGATGATCCCCATACGAATGTACTGGCACTCTACCTGGAAGGTGTCAAAGATGGGCGCAGATTTGTCGAGGAGGCCCGGAAAGTCACGCAGAAAAAACCGATGATCGCTCTCAAGGTGGGCCGATTTGAGGCCGGGCAACGGGCGGCGGCCTCGCACACGGGGGCATTGGCGGGACAAGAGAGCGCGTATGACGCTGCCTTTCGCCGGGCGGGGGTCCTGCGGGCCATGACGAGTGAGGGCATGTTTGACCGGGCTCGAGCGTTGGCCTGGTGTCCGCTACCGAAGGGACGGCGAGTAGCCGTAATTACCAATGCGGGTGGCCCCGGGGTCACCGCGGCGGATGCGCTGGAGGCCTTGGGGTTAAAGTTGGCCGATTTTTCAGATGAAACGATCGCTGAACTGCAAAAAATCTTGCCTCCAGCCGCCAGTTTACAAAATCCTGTAGACATGCTGGCTGCGGCCGGACCGGAACAATTTGCTGAATCGCTGCGGATTGTGCTCCAGGACCCCAATGTCGATAGCGCCATGGTGATTTATCCCACCCCGCCGATGTTCACATCGGGGGCTGTGGCCAAAGCGATCATTCCGGTCGTCCACAATACAGAGAAGCCCGTCGTGGTGGCCGTGATGGGGGAGCGTTTGATTCAGGAGGCGGTGGAACATCTGCGGGCGGCACGCATCCCTGAATATCGGTTCCCAGAACGGGCGGCGGCCGCGCTTTCGGCCCTGGTTGATCGGTCGGAATTGCTGGCATTCTCGCAAGCAGAACCGGTCGTTTTTGAAACCGTAAACCCCACCCGAGTTTCAGAAACACTCAAAAAATGCTCCCCAGGGTTTATCTCTGCCGAGGCCAATTTAGCCATTTTAGAAGCTTATGGGATTCCAACTATGAAAATGAAGTTGGCCCGCGATGTCGAAGAAGCCGTAATGTGGTTCCGGCAAATTCAGCAGCCGGTCGCGCTTAAAGTCGCGTCGGAGGAGATCCCCCACAAATCGGATATCGGCGGGGTACTCCTGAATTTGACCACGGAGGCTGAAATTCGGGCAGGATACGATTCGATCATGGAACGGGCTTTAGCCGCACATCCGACTGCAAATATTGAAGGTGTTCACATCCAACGGATGGTCCCGTCGGGGCAAGAAGTCATCGTCGGGGCGGTCCAGGATCCGCAGTTTGGGCCATTGGTGATGTTCGGTTCAGGTGGGATCGAGGTTGAGGGCCTTAAGGATGTGGCTTTTGCCCTGGCACCATTGACTAACCTGGAAGCAGAGGAAATGCTGGCCTCCACCTGGGCGGGAAAAAAACTCAAGGGATTCCGGAATTTACCTCCTGCTGATCGGAGAGTTGTAATTGACATTTTGCTGCGTTTGGCTCAATTAGCTGCCGACCACCCGCAAATTGCAGAAATCGAAGTCAATCCATTGCGGGTCTTGGCCAAAGGTGAAGGGGCGATAGCGGTGGATGTTCGGATTCGAAAAGAGGCATGATGCGGGAAACGTATTCCGTGCGGCGAGTTGACCAGCTGGTTGAGATTGATGCAATTTGGGATAAGGGGCCATGGGTGGATATTGATCCGATCAGTGTTGATCAATTTATGGGAGCGCGGCCAACTCATTTTCCTGAGGTTCAGGTCAAACTGGCCTATGATTCGGCTGCAATTTATGTCATTTTTCGAGTAGTGGATCAATATGTCTGCGCCCGGAAAGAGCAGCATCAGGAACGGGTTTGCGAGGATAGCTGTGTCGAAGTTTTTTTCACACCCGGGGAGGATATTAACGCTGGTTATTTCAACTTGGAAATGAATTGCGGCGGGACAGTTTTCTTCCATCATCAGAAAGGGCGGAATTTAGCCGATGTGGCTGTAGACACCGGGGATTTACAGCATTTGAAAATTGCACATTCGTTGCCTAAAAAAATTGCCCCGGAAATCCCCACAAAAACCACCTGGGTGGTAGAATACCGCCTGCCATTTTCGATTTTAGCGAAATATACGCCAGTCACGATTCCTAAATCGGGCGCGATCTGGCGGGCAAATTTTTACAAATGCGCTGATGAAAGTTCACATCCCCATTGGTTGACCTGGGCACCGATCAACAAAATTGAGCCTGATTTCCACCGCCCAGAGTTTTTTGGGGAATTGATATTTGAATAGCATTCAATCGGATTAACAGGACGACGAGGAAGGTTCTATCTGATCAGTCCTGAGCATCCTGGTTATTAGAGAAGGTTATATGGATTTTGCATGGCAAGCCGCCGAACAATTTACCACCGATAAGGTGGTTTCAGTCTGTGAATATGGTAACGGCAATATTAACGATACCTACATCGTCTCAGTTGGTGCCGATGATGAGAAATTTGTATTGCAGCGGATCAACGTTTACGTTTTCAATCAACCCAAATTGATCAGTCGCAATTTGCGAACGTTTACGGAACATGTTGAGCGGCGATTAACCCAGGAGAACGGCAATCAATCCCGGAGGTGGGAATTACCCCAAGTCCTACAAGCGAAAACGGGGCAGGATTATTTCTTTGACGACCGAGGGGAGTTTTGGCGAGCGATCAGTTATATCGACAATTCGCAAACTTACGATACGGTCCAAAACCAGCAACATGCCTGGGAAGCCGGGTATGCGCTCGGACGATTTCACAGCTTGTTGAGCGATCTCAACGTGGAACAGATGAACGATACCCTGGTCGGTTTCCATGTAGTGCCTCAATATTTGGAAAAATATGATGCCGTGATGACCACTGGAACCCTCCGTGAGACCAATCCGGCGGTGGAATACTGTCACTGCATGGTAACTGAGCGCCGGGAATGGGCTGCGGTTTTGGAAGAAGCCCGCGACGCTGGGGAATTGACCGTCCGTAATATCCATGGCGATCCCAAAATCAACAATATTATGATTTCGGATGAAACCGGGCAAGCCGTCAGTATGGTCGATTTGGATACAGTCAAACCGGGTTTGGTGCATTACGATATTGGGGATGCATTGCGTTCGAGTTGCAACCCCCTGGGAGAAGATGCCGCCGATTATGAGGCGGTCCGCTTTGATACTGATCTGGCGAAAACCATTTTAGAGGGCTATCTTTCAGTTGCGGATGAATTCCTGACAGCCAAAGATTACGAATATATTTTCGACTCGATCCGGTTGTTAGCCTTTGAGATGGGATTGCGTTTTTTCCAGGATTATTTAGCTGGAGATGTGTATTTTAAAGTCAAGAACCCTGAGCATAATTTACATCGGGCCATGGTGCAATTTAAACTTTTGGAGAGTATCGAGGCCCAGGAGGAAGATTTGCGAGGGATCATCAACGGTTTAATGGCATCCAAATAATATCCAATTCTCGCTGAGATCACAGAGTGCTCTGAGCAATCCTGCCCAGGGCACTCTGTTAATTGTTCGGTTGGCTTACACGATTTCAGTTGTTCATTACCTGGAAAATTCGAGGAACCAGCGTGAATAATTGGGTCAACCCTTTTTGCAAAGGTTCGGTGAAAATGAATTCGTTGACGGTGTGGGCCCCTTTACCATTGGTAAGCCCCACACAAATGCTGGGATAGCCGCGACTGAGGGGGATATTGGCATCCGTTGAACCAATGTTGAGATTAGCCTGTAATCCCTGTTCGGCCAAGATGTCTACCGCCAATTGGACTAGGGGATGGCCTGGATCGATTTCGCCAGCCGGACGTTGGCCAATGATCTCTGCTTCACAGGTGACACCATCTTTGTTGGCCGCCGCGACCAGGGCTTCAACTTGTCCGATGACTTTTTGGAGCGAATCCGGGGCCGTGGAGCGCAAATCCAGCTCAAGAGAGGTCTCGGCCGCGATCGTGTTCACCGAGGTTCCTCCCAAAATCTTACCCACGTTGAAACTCGTGCGCGGTTCGGCAGGCACTTCCATCGCCATGATTTGGGTAACTAACTTTGATAATTCATGGATCGCGGAGGGATTACCAAAATCCGACCAGGAATGGCCGCCATCGACTTTGGTTGTGATTTGATAGCGCTGAACGCCCAAACCGCGATGATAAACTTGTCCTAAGGCCATCCCTTCAACTACCAGGTAGGCCAGGGCATCCGCCCCAAACCGATCCACGACGGCACGCATCCCTTTGAGATCGCCTAATCCTTCTTCACAGACATTCGCCACTAACCAGATATCACCAGGGAGGGGCACATTTTTTCCCTTCAAGACTGAGAGCAACCCAAATAGCCCGGCGACTCCTAAACTATTATCGCCGATAGCTGGTCCATAGATCTTTTCATCCGTGCGGGTGACGGTTAAATCTGTCCCCAGGGGGAATACAGTGTCACTATGGGCGGTGATCACTAATGGGGCTGCCTCCCCCTCTCCGGACCAGCGGCCATAGACATTTCCGAGATCATCAATCTCGATATCAGCGAGGCCTTCAGCCTCAAAACCATCCCGAATGAATTTGGCCCGTTCACCTTCATCAAAAGTCGGTCCGGGGATTTGTTGAATTTGGATTGCCAGATCGAGGGTTCGTCGAACGATATTTTCCATTTGCCACCACCTATGGGTTAGTTTGTTAGTTAGCCAGTTTGTTGGTGGGTGGATTGGGATTTAAGAACATACG
>CAYVQU010000176.1:0-10540 GCA_964453155.1 uncultured Anaerolineales bacterium
CTGTGCAGTAACCGCAAGTTAGCGGCCTCATCATCTACAATGAGAATTTCATAATGATGTTTATCTGTTTCACTCATCATTTACCTCGATATTTACCTCAACATTTCCGGTAATTGATAATTGGATCATACCATATGGAATTTTGCGCGCTGGTCATGGCGGGACTCCTAAAATTGACCCTCAAGATACACATTTAGGAAAACTTGGCTAGAGCCATTCAGGTTGTAGGGCAATCGCATGTTCATGAAAACAAGGCGACTGAAGTCGCAGCAACTGGCGCATATGCGGTGGAAAAACCTGCCTTCGCAGGTTGAAACTCAGTCGCCCTTCGGCGACTTCGCAGTTGTCGGTGCAGTTTTAACTGCCGTTTAAGGTTAAATGCGATTGCCCTAATTCAGGTTGTTTTGGTCCGCAATTGGAATAAGATTGGGTTAAAATTTACGCATGAGTGAAACTTTATCCTGGACTTCTGAACAGAAAAAAGCAATCCGCTTTATGGCCGAATACATACAGCGGATGGTGGCCCTGGGTTTTAAGGAGACAAAAACACCATGCCAGGCTAAGGCGTTGATGACCAATATTTATCAGGTTACCGCGGAGGTCTTAGCAACAAGTTTTCAGAGGGGAAAAGTTCCGGTTTGTGAGAAAGGTTGTTTCTGGTGTTGTTACCTGCGGGTAAAAATAACGCCCCCTGAAGGTATGGTCATTGCAGATTTTTTAGAAGATCACCTGAAATCAGAGGCCTTATCAAGAATCCGGGTGCGCTTAGCAAAAACCGCCAAAATCACCCAGGGGATGAATGCCAATCAGCGCTTGGGCGCGAAAATATTGTGCCCTTTGCTGACGGATGGCGTTTGTACCGTATATCCTGTCAGACCGTTAGCCTGTCGCGTTTACCACTCGTTACGGCAGGTCGATTGTCAGCTGCTCGTAGCGAATGTTGGGGGTGAGGTCGATGTCCGTTCGGACGTTTCTGGGCTGAGCATTGGGATCATGACTGGGTTGGCAACTGGCCTGCAAATGGAGGGGTTCTCCGATATCAATATCGAGTTGATTTCAGGATTGCACACCCTCCTGAATTCTCCGCGCTCAGATCTTGGGGGGCGCTGGTTGGCGGGTCAGCCAGTCTTCCAGGATGCTAGGATTGATCATTCGGCCGCCATTGAACGTTTTCACCGGTCATTTTTAGGCGAAGTTGAGATGGAATGAACCATTAAAGAATTAGACGGTTTCCCCCAGTTTGATGACTTCGAAGATTTTGATTCGCCGTAATAACACGACTGAAATCAGCACTGAGATTATAAATAAACCTCCGAACAGCCAATAAAATTGGGTGATTGCCTCCCAGGGGATCAAGACCTGGAACGGAGGAATTTGAGCCCCACTACCTTCACCAATTTGCAGATAGGGGATAAAGATATTACTCGCCAAAACGCCTAAACCGGTACCAACACTGCCCCCCAATAGAATCAAAAATGTAAATTCCCAGATCAGGATGGCGATCATTTGGAATGTGGACAAACCGCCGGCTCGCAGAACCCCCAGTTCAATGGTCCGCTGTTGGAAAGTGAAGACGAGATGCAGGATGAAGGCTAAAACGGTCAACAGCACCGTGGTAATTAGCCCGATAAACAAAAATCCAATCAAGCCCTGGCGTTCGGGGGCATTTTGGGCGGTGTAAATGGATTTCAAGGGGGTGGTCCAATCCACCGGGCGGACTTTTTGGTCTAATACTCGTAGATTAGTGCTGCTGATCGTAGTCGTATCTAGCCCAGCTTCGGTTTTGAGAACAACGAAATAAGGGAAGGCGCCGCCCGCGGTTTCAAACAAATTTTCTAGATTCCCTAGGAGTAAAGGCCCCTGGTCAGGATACCAGGTGGGGAAATAGTCTAATTGTCCGGCGACCTTTAAATTGACTCGGGTGAAAGTGTTGTAGGTTTTGATTTTGGCTCGAACTGTATCGCCAACTTGAAGATCGTTGGCTTGCAGAAATTCAGAATTCACGATAACGGCGGTGGGATCTAGGGCCAGTAGATTCATCAAATGCCCTAATGGCTCCGCAGCAAAATCTTTCCGCCAGAAAATTGCGTTTGGTAAAGTTAAGCGGTCGATCCCAATAAAAATCCCCGTTTCTGCAACGCGGGCCGACTCAATTTGGGCCGAATAACGCCCAAACCGGGCGGCGGCCTCGACCCCGTCTAGCCGGGTGTACTCATACTCGGGGAAGAAATCCCAGGCATAGGTCAACCGGGGTGTTTGCGTTTCTCCACTGGAATCGGGAACAGTTTGACCCGAATCGCTGGCATCGGTAATGCGAGTGCCCGAGCTAACCTGCCGCGAATCACCGGGATCAAAGAAGCGGATATCGGCGCCAACTCGATAGAATTCCTGGTCGTACAGGGCCTGATCAAAGGTGGTGGTTAACGCGGCGGTGTAAGCAAATAGACTCATCGTCAGAGTCAGGATCAAGAGCGGAGTGAAATAATTCGTCGGGCGGCGGGCAATTTGACGGACGGCCATCACCAGGCCGACGCGCGGCGATTGACTGACTAAAACGTCACAGATCATCATAATTGGGCGAATTAGCCGCAAGAAAAATAATGACAGCGATAATATCCCCAACGAGGGCACCAGGAACAACAATGGGTTACGGAATGGGTCGCTGCTGAAGTCTTCCGCGCCGATAACAGCCAGGCCCCCTTGTTTTTGGAGTAAAAATGCGCCATATACTGCGGGGATGAACAGTATCAGGTCTAGGCCAATCCGTTGCCAGACGGGGGGGCGGATTGTTCGCGTCTGAGTCCCCTTATACGAGATGATTGTGTGTTGAGCGGCGCGAGAGATTGGGAACAGCAGCATCCCTAAAAATATAACCACGACAAACAAACCGATCTGGATCTCACCTCTAGAGAGACTGATCCGCAATCCGGTTGCTGCTGAAAAATCTGAAAACCCGCGCGTCATCCCAATCAGGGGGGTGATTTGCAATGCTAAGGGCAGACTCAACCCCAAGGCGATCAATCCCATGAGACCCCCATCCAGCGCGGTGAATCCCAGGATTTGGGCCTGGGAGGCCCCCCGGCTGCGGATTACGGCAATTTCATTACGGCGCTGTTCGGATGATAGTTTCGAAACCAGGCCCACAAACGCGACGATCAACCCCACCACCGGGATCGAAAATGCGTACAATAAAATTCGCAATAATCGGGCCTCGTCCCCAAAATCTTTAAGGGCTTCTTTGGGGCTGATACTCAGCCATAAATTCTCCAGATTGCGATTTGCCCCTCGTTCCATCCGATCTATCCGCTGAATCAAGCCGCTAATTTCATCGGCATGGACAAAATTGGCATCCATGATCAGATACCAATAGGCGTTAAATACCAGGTCGGGAAATTGGGCTGCTAAATTCTCGAAAAAGGTTTCCGCCGGAACGAAAAGGATGTTTTCGTAGTAGCTGGGCGCAAAAATCCAATAATCTTCAGTTGGGTCGGTGGGCCGCCAAATTCCGGTAATTGTGACTGGAATTTTCTGCGTTTCGAAAGAGCCAGCCTCCGTTAGGGTTTTGACATTTGCCAAAAAGTCCTGACCGACATCTAAGCGCGCTTTGCGGGCCAAATTCTCGTTGACCAAAATTTCAAGGGGTTTGCCGCTGTTACTGACCGAATCCGGTTGGGGAAATTCACCTGCAATCAGCGTGACATGTTCCTCTAGGGAATTCATGGTCCCAAAACTGGTGCGCGACAGGTAAAGTGAATTCACTTCGGATGAGTTGGCCTGGGGGAAAAGATGAAAATCGTCGGAGCTGAACAACTTAACCATATCGGCCGCGGGGATATCCAGAATCCGAACTGCCCGGCGGGTGAGATATTCATCCAGGGGTGAAAGTTCTTGCCAGGATGCCGCCCCATGCCAACCCCCAAAATAATGAAATAAGAATGAAAACGTCGGGTTGTCTTCCGAGATGACAGCTTCTGGATTTTCTCGAGTTTTGGCGACATTATCGAGGAAGGATTGATAATAAACCCCATCGGCATACAGACTGATGGACAAAATCAAGGCAATCGCCAGGGTGAGGCCAAAGATAGCGGCCAGCGCAGTAAGTTTGCGCGCTAAGATGCGACGGAAGCTAGCAGTGATGAGGTCGGTGAGGAAGTGGATGAGGTTCACAGTCTAATGATGAATAGTGAACGGTTAATTATGAATGGTGAATATAAATATTCGCTTTCGGATGATTTCATCGTAAATTTACCATTCACATTTTGAAAGCCGGATCGTTGCGGCAGTGAGTAACGCGACGGCGTTTGGCAAAACATCTTCGTCGAAATCAAATCTGGGGTGATGATGGGGCATATCCAAGCCTTTGGCTGCATTCGCAGACCCGATTAGCATGAAGCAACCGGGGACTTCTCGCATAATGTACGACATATCCTCAGCGCCCATGGTCCGGTATTCTTTGTCCACCGCCTCCGAGCCAAAAAGTTGCTGGGCTGTATCTTGAACCTGGGCGGCAATTTCATAATGGTTGGTGACGGCCGGCGTAATGCTGCGCACGTTGATCTCTGCCACACAGCCAACCGTATTGGCCGCGCTGTGAATGACTTGATGAAAGCGTTCTATGACCAACTCTCGCACCAGGGGTTTGAATGTGCGAATGGTGCCTCTCAGCTCAACTTTTGAAGGAATTACGTTATAAGCTTTACCCCCGCTTTGGAGACCCGTAATGCTGATCACAGCCGATTCCAGCGGAGAGACATTGCGGGAGATAACGGTTTGGAGGGCTGTAATGATTTGTCCGGTTGCCAGGATGGGATCGACAACTCGATCGGGAACCGCCCCGTGACCGCCCTTTCCTTTAATTTTGATCGTAAAGACATCTGAGGCCCCCATAACCGGCCCCTGGGGAATGCCCAGCCAACCAATCGGTTTGTCGTTCCAGAGATGGACGCCGAGTGCCAGATCAATTTTGGGATTGCGCAACACCCCTTCTAAGACCATTCGTTCAGCGCCGCCCAAACCTTCTTCGGCGGGTTGGAAGGCAAACTTCACGCGGCCGCACAATTTCTCCCGATATTTAACCAGTAACCGGGCCACCGTCAGGCCAATCGCAGTGTGCCCATCATGGCCACAGGCATGCATCACCCCGGGATTTTGGGAAGCAAACGGGATATTGTTTTCTTCGGTAACGGGTAGGGCATCCATATCGCTGCGAAGCAGGATGTTGGGGCCGGTTCTCCCGGTTTCAAGCAGCCCGGTTACACCTGTCCGGGCAATCCCGGTTTTAACCTCTAAGCCGAGTTCAGAAAGTGTCTCAGCGACAATTTTTGCGGTTCTCTTTTCCTCGAAACCCAGTTCGGGGTGTTTGTGGAAATCCCGACGTAAATCACGGGTATATTCAAATAATTCCTGTGCTGCTTGTAAAATATTTTGCATAAACCGAATTTGTTTGTAATCCCGGCAAAATTAATACCGCGAAGATCGCAGATAATGCTGGCGAAAACTTTATCGCTAGGTTTTCCGCGAACGCCGCGGCTAATTATTCGTCTTCATCTCCATCAGGGTCAAACTTGTCGAATAATCGCCCTAACTCCTCTTCCCAAAAAGCTTCGGTAGGTTGGAATGGTTTCTCTTCGAATTCATCCGCCAGCCGCTGCATATAATCGCGGACCCCCAATTCGGGATCGGCTGTATCGATTTCATCGATTTTGGAATCCATTAACTTGAGCAGCTTCTCGCTTTTCTGTTCGATTTCCGAGAAATCAAATTCGAGTTTGAGCATATGATCGATCCGGCGCATGATGCTCAACCAGGCCATAAAATCATTTTCAATTGTGATGCCATTGACATCTTGGGATGCGCTTGAAAAATCGTATGTTGGCACAAACCCATAAAATGAAACGTATTCTAGGTCTTGTTCACCGGCCCGTTTGCACAGGTAGGAACCGATACTGGCCCCTCCGTGATATTCTGACAAATTGACCGCCAAATTATCCAATTCTGACTTGAGGCGTTCATGGCTATAAATACTTGAAACCATGCGTTCTTTATCGTAGGGTAATTCGCCGTAAACGCCGCCTAACCCAATGATCCGGGTCACTTTGAGTTCTGTGGCTACCTGTAAAATCCCCGCGACATATCGTTCCGCGTCCATGTGGGGTTCATCGCCGACAAAAACGACCACCCCCTTTTGCTGATCTCCAAAATAAAAGAAATCGTTGTGTTCAGTTTCCAAAAACTCAGGATGGCCGTCTTGGAACTTGATTACCGGGCGAACTAAATCATGCGTACCCGGAATTTGAAAGATATAGAAGCCGTCTGGGGCCATTGACCCAATTTGACGGGCATTAGTATGTTGAATGATGTATTGGGGCAAACCTGATGAGATTGACCCGCCATCAGCCCATTGCCGCCAGCCAACAATCATATACATTTCTTTAGCAGTTGGTTTTTCGCTAATCTCAATAAAATCGAATGACATTTATCAACCTCCGATTAAGCGCTCCAATTTTACGGGAAAAAGCCAGAATGCACCAGCCTGAGGTTGGGATTGCAGTGCGAATAGGGTCAAAAAACGAAACCTGTTCGCCAGAACAATCTGTGTTAGTATACGGCCTGAAGGAAAGCGAGGTGAATTTATGAAAAAAGTATTGTCGATCAGTGTTGGATCGGCATCCCGTGATCACACCACCCGGCACACATTCTTGGGCCAGGAGGTTGAGCTCTCCCGCCAGGGCACAACCGGCGATCTGGACAAAGCCATTGAGTTGTATCGTTTTTATGATGGTAAAGTCGATGCTTTTGGGGTGGGTGGACTTGAATTTTATTTAGAAGTCGCCGATAAGAAATATCCTTTTCGAGAGGTTCAACGCATTCGCGCGGCAGTAAATATTAGCAAAATTGGAGATGGGAACGGGGTTAAGGGTATATTGGTTAAACGGGCCTTAACCGCCCTGGAAACCCATCTGAATGTGGATGGCAGGACTTTGCGGGGGATGAAGGGTTTGAAAACCAACGCGGTGGATCGCTACGTGATGGCGGCTGCGCTGACGGAATTTGGGGTGGATACCGTTTTTGGGGATTTGATGTTCTCTTTAGGATTGCCTATCCCCATGAGAACCTTGAAAACAGTCCAATTGGTGGCCGCAACGTTGTTGCCGGTTATCACCAAGCTGCCTTTCAAGTGGTTTTATCCTCTCGGCTCTGCCCAGGATCAGCCGCCCCAGCCCAAATGGACCCAATATTATCAAGAAGCCGACATTTTAGCCGGTGATTTTGTCTCTATTCGGGCCCATATGCCGGCTGATCTGAGTGGCAAAATTGTGATTACCAATACCACCACGGCAAAAAATGTGGAAGAATTGCGAGAGCGCAACCTGCACATATTGGTGACCACTACTCCCCGGTTTGAAGGCCGCAGTTTTGGTACCAATGTGATGGAAGCTACTTTGCTCGCCCTAATTGACAAACCCCAAACCGCGATTACCCCCTCTGATTACTTAGATTTGATCGAGCGGATCCCCTTAAAGCCAAATATTGAGGTATTAAACCCAATTTGAAGCAGTCGTTAAAAAGATTAAGACCTTCCGGGTTTCCAAAACCTGGAAGGTCTGGGTCTTTAATTTTGCCGATTACGCCAATCATGGATCGCAAAGGGGGTAAACAGGATAATAAACATCCCCAGTGCAATCAACTCAACCATCAAAATGTACCCGGGCCAGGGGCCTAGATAATCCAGCAAGGTCTTAACGTGGGGTTTGCGGAGCGTGTAGAGGTAATTGCTGCCAATCAACAGGTTGAGGGGCGAAATTACCAGCGCATAAATGTTAAGGCCGATAAGAACGCGTTTGATCGAAACCCAATAAGGACGAAACCCTTCGATTGTGGTCATATAAACCGCGGCAGTGATGATCCCGCCATGGGAAATAAAAAACTGAAACGCATAGTAATGGGGAAAACCAAACCGACCGGCATCTGGGGTGAGTAAGGGCTGGAGCGCACCGGCAATCCCTAAGAAATAGCAGAACTCATAAACCCGATAATTTTTCGTAAGTAGCATAAAAACGCTCAGCCAGACCAGGAGTGAGCACAAATGTAAGGGGAGATTCCACTCAACCGTCCAACGACCAGTCACAACATTCCAAGTTTGATAACCTAGCGTGTTCACTGCCATTAGGAGGGCTAATCCATACCGAAAAGGTCTCCGAAATTTGGGTTTAAACGTTTGCCGACCAAGTATCAGGTAGAAATTAAGCAGCGCGATAATCCCCAGCGCGATCAAATGCTTAGCATCGAACAATACGAACGGATCGCCGGAATAATCTAATCCAAAATATTGGCCCATTTATCATCTTTCAGTCTTCAGCCGTTGTAGGCTACTGTTGACTCATTCTGCCGATCTTTGATCATCCACGGGACATACAGTAAGAAACATAGGAATAAAGCAATGGCCTCCAGCGCAAACAGGTAAACGGGCCAGGGACCGAGAAAATCCATCAGGCTGGCGGTTTCGGGTTTTCGCAACAGGAACATGTAATTGCTGCCTAATAACACATTGATAATCAGAACCGTAACGCCATAAATATTTAACCAAATGATCACCCGTTTAAATGAGGCCCAAGTAGGGCGGAACCCTTCGACCAGTGTCATAAAAAAGGCCGCTGTGACAATCGAGCCATGCGCACAAATGGTTTGGAATACACGGTAATGGGGAAAGCCATAAATACCAGCTTCAGGAGTGAGCAGGGCTTGGGAGGCGCCGGCAATCCCTAAAAAATATGAGAACTCATAAATTTTGTAATTCTTCGTCAACAGCATGATGATGCTGGTCCACACCAAGACCGCACATAAGTGGAAAGGGAGGTGGGTTTGGATCGTCCACTCCCCGATCGCTATGTTCCAAACGTGCCAGGAACCTTCACTGAGGGCTAACATGATCACGATCCCATACCGAACGCGATCTTTTTGGGTTTGGTTCTCACTTTTTCGCAACCAGATGAAGGACAGGTTGATCAAAATGGTGACGATCAAGCAGCCCAAATGCCAACTGCCAAATAATTCAAATGGCGGCCCCGCCCATTCTTTAGCAAAATATTGACCCATGGATTGGTACCTCCTCCGTAAACAGAAACCTTCCAGGTTTTCAAAACCTGGAAGGTCTTATCTAAAATTATTCAACCCTGAAAGAGAACTAAAGCCTCTTTCATCTAGCAACCTTTACATTTTATTAGGGCTTCCTCCAACATCGAGCGCGGACAGCCAAAATTCAAGCGAATAAAACCTTTGCCGCCCGCACCAAACCATTCACCGTCATTCATGGCAACCTGAGCATTTTCCCGGAAATATTCATTGGGTTTACCATCCAATTCCATGTCATTGCAATCTAGCCAGGCCAAGTAGGTCCCTTGGGGTTTCGCCATTTTGATATCTGGAAGTTCATGTTTTACGAAATCATATAGAAAATCACGGTTGGCTTCTAGATAAACCATGAGTTCGTCCAGCCAGGGCCCGCCTTCCTGGTAGGCGGCCCGCGCCGCATATTGACCCAATAAATTTACCCCGCCTAACAATCCCTTACGGGCGCCATCAAACTGCTGGCGGAGTTTTTCATCGGTGATAACGGCTACTGACGCTTTCAACCCCGCGATGTTAAAAGTCTTGCTGGGGGCAATCAATGTGATAGTTTTGGCCGCGATTTCTGGTGATAGGGAAGCAATGGGGATATGTTTGTGGCCAGAGAAAACCAAATCGCTATGAATTTCATCTGAGCAGATGATGACGTCATTGCGCAGACAGATTTCAGCCATTTTTTCCAGTTCATCCTGGCGGAAAACCCTTCCGGTGGGGTTCTGGGGGTTACACAGCATAAATATCCGCGAGCGGCCGGTCAGGCAGGCCTCGAATCCGTCATAATCAATGCTGTATTGACCATCGGCATCGCGGGTGAGTTCCATTTCTTGTTGGATCAAATTTACGTTGCTTTCAACGCCAAAAAAAGGACCGTATGTGGGGGTTTGAACAATGACGCCATCGCCGGGACGAGTGACGGCATGGGAGGCTAGATTGAAACCCGCGACTACCCCGGGGACGAAGATTAAATCTTCCACTGTGACTTTCCAGTCATGTCGTTCTGCCAGCCAGGCAACAACCGATTCTTTCAATCCTTCGGGATGCATCGGATAGCCAAATACCCCATGTTCAACGCGGTCGTGTAAGGCATTAATGACTGCGGGTGGGGCCTGGAAATCCATATCAGCCACCCACATGGGGAGCACGTCATCGCCAAAAACTTTCCATTTGGCACTTTCGGTTGTACGGCGATTGGGGAGGGTATCGAAGTCAAATGTCATTGTAAATTCCTTTATGATGAGTGAGTGTTGAGAGTCTTTATAACGATCGCTTTTTCCGTTTTTGCTCCTGAAACTCGCTGTAATTTCCCGAATATTCTTTCACTATTTCATCTTCAATTTCCATGATTTTGCCAGCGACCCGGTCTAAGGAGGTGTGCAAAAATAAGATCCCATTTTTGAAATGGTCTGGAAGAATC
>CAYVQU010000177.1:0-10514 GCA_964453155.1 uncultured Anaerolineales bacterium
AATTCACAGACCCAACGATGGCGAACTGCCGCTGCTAATTCTGCATAAACTCTATGATCCCGAAACTGAATAGTTAGGGCTTCAACACCCTCAAGATCCCCCACCGGCTGATTGAGTTTCCCCTCATCATCCAACAAGATGACGCTGGTAAAGTCGGTGGGAACCACAAAACTGGCCAACGATATAATTTCGGCCAGTATTTCAGAAGTATTCAGGGAAGCGGTCACCGCTTGAGAAACGCGGTTTAAAGCGTCCAACTTGGTAACAGTCTGGCTTAACCAGGCTTCAGCTTCCTGATTTTCTTTGAGACGGGTTTGCAACTGGGCGCTCATCTGATTAAAGCTGGTCGCCAGGGTTTCAATTTCATCGCCAGTTTTTACTTGAATTGGCTCCCCAAAATCACCCGCAGCGACTTCTTGAGCGGCAAGCGTCAACTCAGATACGGGACGAACGATTTGCCGTTGAATAAGGGTTAAGACAATCCCCTGGGCGATGATCCCTAAAGATAGCAACAGCAAAAATATGGTCCCATACCTTTGATTGGCAGTTTGCAAAATTCCCCAATCGGTTTCAGTGACAACCCCCCAATTCGTCCCTGGGACCGGCGCATAGCCCACCAGAATTTTCCCTACTCCGGGAATTTCCACAACTTCGGCCCCCACTTTCCCCTCGAGGACTTGTTGAACAATCGGCGATTCAGCATAATTTTGCCAGACTTCTCCAGGATTATGATGATAAATCACCACCCCGTTCCCATCCACCAGGTACGGCCGCCGGTCACTATTTGCGAACATTTTGAATAACAAGTCCGCGATGGAACTGGTCGTAGTTGTCCGGATTTGTAACATCCCCGCGACCAAGCCCATGTATTGACCTTGATCCCCAGTAATCGGAATAGCGAGAACTACCACCTCTCCACCATGAGTACCATCTGGGACAATTTCGGAAAAAATCGGCCCGGGTGAACGTAACATATAGCGGAAATAATCGCGATCCCCCCAATTTTCTCCTAATACATCATAGCGTTCGGGCGTGGTGGCCACCACTTGCCCATTGACGTTCAAAACCAACACTCCGCCATCAAAAATCTCCAGGCGACCCCGCGCGACTAGCAGTGTGTTTTGGAGTGCACTTTCTAAATCTTCGGTATCTTGAATTTCGATAAATGATTGGGCTAAAACACCCGTATACTCATTGAGAAGATTTTGGTATTCATCAATCATCTGATTCGATAGCTGTAACGCGGCCAGGTCAGTGAAATACCGATCTCGCTCGATAGCAATACTTTCAGCCACTTGCTGGTAAGCAAAATAAGACAAAAATGCTACCGCAGCCATGACCAAGACCGTCGGTACAAAGGCCCAGCTGATAATTTTTCCCCGCACACTTCTGAATATCGGTTTGATTTGCATGGGCTGCTCCAAAAATGAATAAACCCAAAAAATTATGCCAGGATCGTTTTCTGGCTTCATATTGATATTTATAACGAGTATGTTCCCCCCTCCAAGTAGGTCTTTGGAACTATTTCTCTACCAAATAGACGTCATGGAGGTTAATGCGACCATCTGGACTAGGTTCCCAGTTTTTTACCAAAACAGAGGCAGCTTCAACTTCTTGGGGAACAAACAAAAATACTGCTGGGGCCTCTTCAAATATGATCTGTTGCATTTGTGTATACGTTTCCAACCGTTGACCTTCATCTGGCTCAGATGCTCCCGCTTGGATTAAATCATCAACTTGGGGGTTGGAGTAACAAGAAAAATTACCTCGTCCAGCCGGAGTTCCTTCAACTCGAGTTTGCCATTTGGCTTCAATATAGCCAACCGGATCAAAGGCTGAGTCTCCCCAATCTCTTAAAAAGGCTGCCCGTTCACAGTTGAGCAATTTGGGTTTCACATCGGCATACTCCCAAGTACTGACGCTTACCTCCATTCCTAGAGCCTGAAGTTGAGCGGCGACCACTTCCGCGATCCCAACATATGCCCCATAGGCATCTAATGTGAACACAATATCGGCAGGAGTAAACCCGGCAGCTGCCAACAACTCAAGCGCCTTTTCGGGTTGGTAGCCATAGGGCTGCAATGTCGGATCGGCGTATAAGTTGGCTGGGGATAACGGTCCTGGAAGTAGAATCCCAAAACCACCTGCTACCTCCAATAATATTTTCTGAGCATCGATCGCGTAATTAATCGCCTGCCGGACGCGGACATCATCGAAAGGAGGCTGGGTAACGTTTAGATCAATAAATTTCGGGCGCGTTCCCACTGCGGTTTTGATGATAATGTCGGGATCAGCAGCTAAGGCTGATGAGATTGTGGTCGGCGGCAGATTCTGAACGATATGGACTTCGCCCGCTTGCAAGGCAGCCAACCGATCGTTGGGATCTGAGATGAACCGGAAAATGACCTCATCTAAACTAGGAGGCCCAACTGGTCGTAGTTCATCAGCACCGCCATAATAGTCTTCAAATCGAGTCAGTAATATTTGCTCATCTAATTGACCAGCGGAATACTTAAATGGACCGCTGCCCACAGGATTTTGAGAAAAGGCTTCATTTCCAACCTGCTGAACGTAATCCTTAGGCACAATTTGAACGTGGACCAACATCTGTAAAAATACTGGCCAGGGTGTCTTCAAATGGAATCGAATCGTGAGGTCATCGATCTGCTCAATGCGCTCTACTTCATTTAAGAAAACCCGCCGGGGACCGCCAATATCTTCATTTAAGATGCGATCAACGGTGAATATCACATCATCGGCCGTTAACTCCTCCCCATTGTGAAAATAAACAGAGGGTTTTAATTTGAATTCAATTGTTTGGCTATCCACCCATTGATAGGATTCTGCTAACTCCAGAACAACTTTATTCTCAGTTGTCCGGGTCACCAAACCATCAAACATGTTCCGAATGACAGTCTCGGTGGCACGATCACTATATGCGGCTGGATCGAGGGTTACGATTGAATCAGCAGCCATTCCAACGACCAGAGTCCCACCCGCATTTTGATTCGTTACTTCTTCTACCGGATCTGATTCTATTTCCGACTGTGGAGAAGTTGGCGTGCACCCGAATATTCCCCCTAAGAATAGCAATAAAATGCCCATCCGATATAAAAACGATCGTAAAACGATTGCTAAGTCAGAGTTCATCTCGATTCTCCTTTAGTCAATCCAGACTAACATAGAAAGAAATAGATCTGGGAGCCAGTAATGTTGATGATCTTATTATAGTAGATAATCTTAAGGTAACTCTCAAAATTGAAAGATTAGTAATGGGATTATTCCGATTTTTTTGGTCTCAGATCGGATCAGGCTTGCAGTCACCCACTAAATGATTCCACCCAGAGCATCTGTTTGTACAAAATTATTGCTGATTATTATATTCCCCTCTCGCCCAATCCTAAATAAAGCTAGGGAGGATAGCCCTATGAAAATCTCATCACAATTTACCAGGATGGATTGGTATAAGGCTATTTGTTTTCAACAGGAATGATAATAATATGCATCTCTTTTGGCCCATGCATTCCGAGAATGAGCTGCATGGCGATATCGGCGGTCTTACTAGGACCGGAAACAACCACGATATTGCCCGCCCGGTGAAAGTTTTCTAATCCCTCAACGCGCTGTTCGGCGACCCAGGCTTCAAAATTGGGCATGATTTGATCCACAGTGATAATAGCCACATGGACCGGTGGCAGCAGCGAGGGGGCATTTGGTTGCCCCTGACCGCGATTAATCACCAATGATCCTGTTGCAGCCAAGGCCGCAGCGGCGCCCGTAATCCCGACGCGGACGGTGGCATCATTCGGTGCGGCGATTGAAACATTTAAATCCCCAAAAACCTGTTCCAACCCTGAATAGGGGATTTGATCCCAGTCCCAGGCGGAGACTTGGGCATCAGTCCCTATAATTTCAGCCAAAACAGTCTTTATATCGGTCGGGTTGGGCAGTTCATG
This sequence comes from uncultured Anaerolineales bacterium, assembly GCA_964453155.1. GTDB lineage: Bacteria > Chloroflexota > Anaerolineae > Anaerolineales > UBA11858 > CAYVQU01. The sequence goes on from CAYVQU010000177.1 coordinate 3,957, forward strand.
CACCTGACATGAGAGATTTTCGGCTGCCTGGATGAACTGGGTTTTCAAGTCAGCATCCTGATCCACAGGAGCAACGGGCAGATGTTTTTCAACCGGGACAGCCTGGGGGAATGGAACTCTCGCCGACCGTAATTTTGTCATGATGTCAGCTTTCATTATCCTGCTCCTGACGGCTTTCCTCCCACCAATCTCGGAAGGATTGTTTTGGAAATTTCGGTGATTCACGATAATCCGTCCAGCCACTTAAGGGGCCAGACATATTTTTGATGGGAAACATGTTCGTCCCAATTTGGGCCGCCCGTAAACCCGCCGAATACAACCCTGCCGAGCCGACTCCCAGCGACCAAGCCCGAATACCGGCGTTCCAAAGGGAATTGCTATGTCCGTCCGCAACCAAATCTCGCCGTAGATTCAGTAACAAACGCGGCAAATCGATTTTAACTGGACAAACTTCCTCACAAGCCCCACACAGACTACACGCATGGGGCAAAGGGGAAGCCTGTTCGAGACCCAACAATAAGGGGGTTACGATAGAACCGATTGGGCCGGGGTAAACCCACCCATAACTGTGACCCCCAACAGTCCGGTATACCGGGCAGATATTCAGACAAGCCCCACAACGGATGCAAGCCAACGCTTCGGCGTAATCCGAGGCGAAGATATCGGTCCGACCATTATCCACGAAGATGACATAGATATGATCCGGGCCATCAATTTCACCCTCCTGGCGCGGCTGGTTGATCATGTGGTTATAAACTGACATCTGCTGACCGGTGGCACTGCGAGGGAGAACCTGGGTCAGGAGGGCGTAATCTTCCAGCGTGGGGACAATTTTCTCGATCCCAACCATCGCCACATGGACGGGGGGAATATGCGTGACCATCCGGGCGTTGCCTTCGTTGGTGACCAAGGCGAGGGTGCCAGTTTCAGCAATCACAAAATTCCCACCCGAAATCCCCATATCGCTGGTGAGAAATTCTTGCCGCAGTTTTTCGCGCGCAAACCGGGCCATCTCTTCAACGTCATCGGTCGGGGGCATGTCAATCTTATCGATAAACAACTGTCGAACTTGTTCTTTGCTCTTGTGGATCACCGGTGTGACGATATGGCTGGGCACATCCCCATCGAGTTGGATGATGTACTCGCCTAGGTCAGTCTCGATGGTGGTGATCCCGGCCGCTTCAAGCGCCGTGTTGAGGTCAATCTCCTCGGTGACCATACTCTTACTTTTGGTCGCTTTGCGGGAATTGTGTTTTTGGGCGATTTCGAGGACCAAGTCGCAGGCCGCGGCGGCATCATTGGCCCACAACACTTTCATCGTGTTGGATTCCATCTGCATGGCGGCCTGATCGAGCAGATCGGGCAAGTTTTGCAGGGTGTAACGCTTGATATCTGCCGCCTGCTGCCTTAAAGCCTCACCGTATTCATCGCTGGTGTCATACATTGCCAATAACCGCTTGGCCGACACCGTCCGCACCGCACCGGGTACCGAATTTTGAATTTCAGGATCGGCGAGGGCCGCTTTTGCGTTTTGTTCGAATTGATTAGATTGTGGTTTCATCAGATTACGCCAGCCCCGCTGCCAAAATTTCGGCAATATATCGAACTTGATGCTGACTGCTCTTTTTCGCCAGCCCACCGTTGATATGGGCCATACAGCTGACATCCAAGCTTAAAACTTGAGCTGGACAGGCCTCAATCTTGGCCATTTTTTCCGCCAACATCGCCCCGCTGACATCCGGCATTTTGACACTGAACAACCCCCCGAAGCCGCAACATTCGTCATGACCTTCCAGATCGATCAGGTTGGCGTTTTCGATGTTATTGACTAAGGTCCGCGCCTGCGAGCCCAGCCCCATATGCCGCAGGGCGTGGCATGAATCATGAAATGCGAACGTCTGAGAGTCAGGTAACCGGGCCCCGATATCCGTAATACCCAGCCCATCGACCAGAAATTCGGTTAATTCCCAGATTTTCCCGGCCAGTTTTTGAGATTGCGCTAATTTTTCTGGATCATCGGCATAGAGATGTTGATATTCATGCCGGATCATCGCGGCGCAAGAGCCTGAAGGCGTGACGATCACTTCAGAATCCTGAAACGCGGCCAATAATTTATCGGCCACATGCCGGGCTTCATTCCAGTAGCCCCCGTTGTAACCAGGCTGGCCACAACAGGTTTGCTGCTTGGGGAAATCGACCGCAATCCCGAGATGTTCCAAGATTTTAACGGTCGCAATTCCAACTTCAGGAAAAAGCGCATCCACCATACAGGTGACAAACAGCGATACCTTCTTCCCTAGGGGTAATTCTCGATTTGGAGATAACATAAAAAATAATGGGACGCAGATTTCGCAGATGAACGCTGATTTATGCTTTTATCTGTGAAATCTGCGTTTATCTGCGTCCAAATTTATTACCAGGTCTGATAATCGTCGGTGTGTTTGCGATATTCGAGATCGCCTAAACCCTGTTTAGCGATGGTCGCCTCGGCAGCCTGGAGGGTTCGGGTGTAATAATACATTTTGCAGGATTCTTCCAGGCTGGAACACCATTGATAGGCTTCTTCGAGTACCGGACCGATGGAGAAGCAGCCGTGACCGCGCAACATGAAGATTTTATATTCGCGCAGCATTTGGGCCGCGATCTTGGCCACATCTTTGGACCCGACGGTGGTCTCAGTTTGGACCACCGGCACTTTACGGAACAGGTATGACCCCTCGCTGTCGATGGGGATGATGGCATCTTCCGCACAGAGCGATTGGGCCACCGCAAACGGTGGATGCACATGGACGATGGCCAAAGCTGAAGTATTCAGATAGATTTCGCGGTGAACCACGATTTCACTGGAAGCCAACATAATATTGCTGTCGTCTTCTTCCAGTCCGGTTTCAATTAAATCGTTTTCAGTTAAATGAGCTAGCATGGATCCAGTGCGAGTGATGATGATCCGATCCCCCATCCGGACGCTCATATTGCCACCGTGGGAGGACATCAGGCCGCGATAAAACAAGTCGTGGCCGAATTTTTGAAATTGATCAAGCATGGGTTGGTTCCTTCTCTAATTGGTCTAAGCCTAATGCGGCCAACTTCTTGGCAGTCGGCACCCCTTCCGCCGTCCAGCCGCGGAAGCGGTAGTATTCGGCCAGCATTTCGTCGAGATGGACGACTTGCCCGGCGCTGCCACCCTCTTGGAGGGGTTCGTTTAGGAAGCGCGGGGGGAGGTTATCGTCCTGCTGAGTGAAACCGGCTTTATTGTTATAGAGCCGCTCCAAATTCCAAATGCGCTCCCCGGCCAACTGCAAATCCTGGACTTCATATTCGTGGCCCGTAATGGAGGTCATCAAGCGAGCGAAGAAATCGTCCCCAATCGCGAAATTGACAAATTTGCACAGCCCGATCGAGTCGATCACGGCGTTGGTATGCTGCATGACGATCAAAATCCCAGCTTTGCCAGAGGGGGCATGGCGGTCGAGCATTTTTGGGGCCCCGAGAAGTTCGGGGCCGAGCATATTGCCGCGTAAGTGACAGGCGCCGCGATTAGAAGTCGCATAAAGCAAGCCTTGCCCCTGCATCCCACGCGGATCGTAGGCGGGGAACTCCAAGCCTTTGACCTGCATCGAAGTTTCGGGCATTCCATAGCGGGCCGAGAGGCGTTTTGATCCTTCGGCCAACTCGTCCCCCAAACCGCGGCGGTAAGCTACATCTTCAACCGTTTGCAGGAGCAAATCGGCCCGGCCAAAGGCCAAATCGCCATTGAGGGCCCCGCGCTGGTTAAGTTCCATCGCGCAAGCGATCGTCGCTCCACATGAGATCGTATCCATCCCCAGGCGGTTGCAGAGATAATTGGCCTCGATAACAGTTTCAAAATTGTCGATCCCTAAGCTAGAGCCGAGAGAGTAGATCGTCTCGTACTCCGGGCCTTCCCCCTTTTCGTTTTTGGTCTGCGTCACCCGTTTGCAGCCAATTGGGCAGCTCCAACAGGCCCCGCGTTTGGTCAGATATTCGTCCCGCAGGGTTTCGCCGGAAATTTTTTCGGCACTGGCAAACTCACCTACTTGGAAGTTATGAGTCGGCAGCACCCCGTACCAGTTCATCAGGTTGACCAGTACGGAGGTGCCGAACTCGGGCAGCCCTTTCGAAGTCCGCGGCGAGGCCTTGACCATTTTCCCGGCTTCGTAATTGACAAAGTCGAAAACGTCCTTTTCTGCAACCCCCGGTTTAGACAGCCCGCGGGCGACCAGGGCCTTCAAATTTTTAGACCCCATCACCGCGCCGACCCCACCGCGCCCATATGAGCGTCCGCCTTCATCCGCGATGGATGAGAATAGGACAAGATTTTCACCCGCGGGACCGATGCTGGCTACCGCCGATTGCTTCGCCTTGAGTTGGGCCACCGTTTCAGGGATTTCCTGTCCCCACAGATGATCGGCGGCATGAATTTGGGCCCCTTCGGCGGTAATTTCCAACCAAACCGGGGTATCCGATTTACCCGTGATCACCAGGGCATCGTATCCGGCCCAGCGTAACCGGACCCCAAATTGGGATCCCGAGTTGGCGTCAAATATCGTCCCGGTCAGTGGTGAAAGGGTGCTCATCGATGAGCGGCCACCGGTTGGGACGCGAATCCCCGTCATTGCGCCCGTACAAAAAGCCAGAATATTATCCGGCCCTAGCGGATCCGTGTCGGGGGGAACTTCGGTATACACCAGATAGGCCCCCAGCCCGCGCCCCCCTAAATAGAGCCGAAGTATTTCTGGATCAATTTCTTCTAATTTTGTACTGCGCGTGGTCAAATCGACCCGCAGCAGTTTTCCGGTCCATCCGTGCATGATTACTCCTGTAATTATTAGAACGCGGATAACGGAGATTTTGCTGATTCGCGCGGATTATTTTGTTCGTTTGATAGTTCGCTGGTTAGTTCGTTACCAACTTAAGATTTTTATCCGCGCCAATCGGCGTTAGCATCGCGATCCGTGTTATCCGCGTTTCATTATTTAAACTTCAAATAGCGTTGATACGCTGCTTCCCATTGAGCTTGATCTTGCGGCGCATACGTTTCGACCTCGAACGAGTTGCGGACGATGGCGCGCCCCGCGGCCAGCGAATCAATCTCGCCGGTGGCAATCGCCTGGACGAGGATATTGCCGATCGCCGTGGCTTCGACCGGGCCGGTGATGACTTTCCGGCCTGTGGCGTTGGCAGCGAACTGGTTCAGCAATTTATTCTGGGTGCCGCCGCCGATGATGTGGATGATGGGATGGGGTTTGCCCGTTAGGGTGTCAAGTTGTTCGGCCACCCAACGGTATTCGAGGGCCAAACTTTCGAGCGCAGTGCGCAAAATGGCGCCCTCGGTTTGAGGGACGATTTGACCCGTATCCCGGCAAAAGGCCTGAATGGCAACCGGCATATTCTCGGGGGCTAAGAAACGGGCATCACTGGGATCGATTAGGGGGCCAAATTGGGGCGCGTCAGCAGCAAGGGCGGTCAATTCGGCATAATCGTAATCACGGCCATCTGCGGACCACTGACGGCGGCATTCCTGCACCAACCATAATCCGACGATGTTCTTCAGGAATCGGATTTTGCCGCCCACCCCACCCTCGTTGGTGACGTTTGCGGCCAAACTTTCGGGGCTGATCAGGGGCTCATCTAATTCCACGCCCATTAACGACCAGGTTCCCGAACTGAGGTAAATGTAATCATCGGTTTCAGTTGGTACGGCGGCCACGGCGCTGGCGGTGTCATGTCCGGCGCTGGCGATAACTTGAGTATTTTCCAGCCCAAGTTCAGCAGACAGGCTTGGACTCAGTGGCCCTAATACTGCCCCAGTCTCAACAATCTCGCCAAACAAATGGGTTGGAATATTTAATTTTTCCAGCAGATCAATCGCCCAGGTCCGCTTGGTTGGGTCGTAGCATTGGGTCGTAGTGGCAATCGAAAATTCGCTGGCTTTGATTCCGGTTAAGAAAAAGTTGAATAAGTCCGGCATGTTGAGAAAAGTTTGCGCAATCTTCAGGCCGGGATCATCAGCCTGCACCAGGGCATACAGCTGAAACAGACTGTTGAGCTGCATAAATTGGATTCCTGTTTGGGCGTAAACTTCGGCAGCGGGGACTTGCTCGAAAACCGTATCCAACATTCCATCGGTGCGCGGGTCGCGGTAGTGATAGGGGTTGCCGATCAAATTGTCATTGGCATCGAGCAGCCCAAAATCCACGCCCCAGGTATCCAGGCCGATACTGCCGATCATCCCATCTGTTTTTTCCGCTGCTGTTGCCAATCCGGTTTTAATTTCATCCCAGAGGCGCAATACGTCCCAAAACAAACTGTACCCCAACCGCACCCCGCCATTGGGGAAGCGGTGGATTTCTTCAATTTTCAGTTTTTGATCCGCGAGTGTTCCCAGGATCACGCGCCCGCTCTCAGCACCCAGGTCAACAGCTGCAAAAGATGATGATGTCATAATATTGAGCCTCGATTTTTTTGAACACGGATTCTTTTTAAAATTTCACTACCCTACATGTAGGATGAGTTTATCAGGTTGAAAGCGAAAAAAGA
>CAYVQU010000178.1:0-10385 GCA_964453155.1 uncultured Anaerolineales bacterium
CCTTTTCATACCATAGGTGAGACTTTTTTGTCCGCTTTAGCGGAAACTAAAATATAACATCCCCTGAGCTTAAAGTGTGTAGCGGGTTGGGCTTTGGAAAAAAAGAGAACGGTTATCCGCTACGCCTAAGCAATTCTTTATGATGTACAATAAGATTAATAATGAACGAAATGGATACCGATAACAGCAACCCATCCATTCTGATTGTGGATGATATCCCGGCTAATTTGCACTTCCTTCTTCAGGTTTTGAGTGCAGAGGGTTATCAGGTACGCCCAGCCAATAATGGTAAGGCCGCGCTCCAACTCGTCGAACGGATCACACCAGATTTGATTATCCTGGATATCCAGATGCCGGAGATGGATGGGTTTGAAGTTTGTCGGCAGCTTAAGGCGAACCCGGCCAGCCGCGACATCCCGGTGATTTTCTTAAGCGCCTTAAAGGAGTCGGCCGATATTGTGACTGCCTTTGAAGTTGGTGGGGTTGATTACGTCCAGAAACCGTTCATCGCTGAAGAACTCTTAGCTCGGGTCAGAACGCAACTATCATTACATGAATTCCGCCAGCAATTAGCAGTTCAAAACCACCAATTACAACAAGAAATTTCCGAGCGCATCCAGATAGAGGCCGCGCTCAAAGAAAATGAACAACGTCTCGATTTAGCGCTATCCACCGCCAAAGCTGGGGCCTGGACCTTAGATGTCCCCAAAAACACGAGTTGGTGGGATGAAAATGTCCGCGGCATATTCGGTTACAAAAGTGAACCATTAAATAATTATGCCGATCACTGGCAGTCTGTTGTACACCCCGATGATCGCCAAATGGCGCTGACTGCATTCAAACAGGCCTTCGAAACCACAGATCTCGAACGCACCGCAATCGAATACCGCATCCGATCGGATTCAGGTGAAAAACACATTCTTGAACAACTTTTCATTCAGCGCGACAAGACTGGTCAAGCGATTCGCACAATCGGGTTGACCCAAGATATTTCCGAAATCAAAGCATCCGAAGCCCTGTTGGTTGAGCAGCAGAAAAAACTGGCGACGATCGATGAACGTCAACGCCTGGCCCGGGATCTGCACGACTCTGTCGCCCAATCCATCCACAGTCAGGTCTTATTCTCAAAAACTTTGGTGGCAGCCTTAGATCGAGAAGATTATGCCCGGGCCCAACAAGTCGCTGGATTTTTGAGTGATAGTGCCCGGCAGTCGATCAAAGAGATGCGGCTGATGCTTTTTGAGATGAGTCAGCCCGAAGATGATGAAACCCTACTTGATTTACCCCAGGCCATCGAAACCCGGCTCCAAGCAGTCGAAATTCGTTCTGGGTTGGAGGCCAGTCTCCATGTGTCTGGCGCGACGAAATTTAATGCAACCTGGCGTGAAAACTTGTATTGGTTAACGATGGAAGCCCTGAACAATGCTCTCAAACACGCTCAGGCTGAAAGGGTCGCGGTGAACTTGATTGCAGATGGTAAGCACTTCACCCTAGAAATTAAGGATGATGGTGTCGGTTTCGACCCGATCGAGACAACGATTAGCGGGGGAATGGGCTTGGGGACGATGCGGTCTCGAGCTGAAGCATTGAACGGAATCTTAACCATCGAATCGGCTCCAGAAACTGGCACGATTGTCCGGTTTCGTGGAGTACAATAAAAAAAAGAAACCTTAGCGCCTTGGCGACTTTGCGTGAGGCTGATGGTGAAATCTGATGGAAAAAATCAAAATCCTGATCGTAGAAGATCACCCCATGATGCGCACCGCCCTCCGAGTTATCCTTGAAGACGAGTCCGACCTGGAACCTATCGGAGAAACCAAAGATGGGCGGCATGCCGTTCAGCTTGCGGCGGAATTGGATCCCGATGTGATCCTGATGGATTTGATGCTGCCCGGGATCGATGGGATCGAGGCCATTGGTCGCATCTGTAACAATAACCCGGAGTCCAAAATTCTGGCATTGACCAGCCTTTCCACCGATGAGAAAGTGATGGGCGCGGTTCAGGCCGGGGCTTTGGGGTATATCACTAAAGAATCATCCGATGAAACCCTGATCGATGCCATCCATACTGTGGCCACTGGACAACCCTATTTACCCCCCGAAATTGCGCTTAAGGTGCTCAAGGGTGTCCGCCGGATGAAGCATGTCCCCACCATTGATGAAGAACTCCGCCCCAATTTGACTCCCCGTCAGGAAGAAATTCTGGCCCTGATGGGCGAAGGGCGGACTGATGCTGAAATCGCCAAGCTACTTTTCCTGAAAGAAGGTACCGTTCGCTTTCACATCCACAGCATCTTGCAGCGTCTGGGATTTGAGAATCGCTCCCAGGCCGCGGCCTATGCTAATTTACGAGATGTAAACCAGGACGAATGAATTGAAAATTATATTTGTCAAAAATCAACCTCCCTAAGGTTTCGAACCTTCGGGAGGTTTTTGATTAATTCGTGACCAGATGTTTGAGTGCAAAAGTTCAACATTTCTATGCAGATTTTGGGACGCGTTTTGATAAAAACGCTAGTTCAATCCAAAATCTGCCCAGGTTGGGGGGTAGTTCTTGCTCATTTAATCATAAACATCAACCGCCCAACCCTTAAACAAAAACTCAAACAAAAGTCAAACGCCATGCGAGGGGGTTAAACAGGGAAATCCCTATAATCCAGGCATGGAAACTCGAAACCCACTTTCCGTTTTTATCGTTGAAAAACACCCCATCATGCAAAAAGCCATCTGCCGGGCAATTAAGAGCGTGCCCGACCTGACGGTTGCGGGGGTGGTGGCATTGCCTTGTGAGGTTGCTCGGTGTGCGAAACATCTGGCCCCGGATGCTGTCATCCTGGCTTTGGAAGAACCAGGGTTTGAGGGTTTGGCGATGATACCTAACTTGCGAGACCAACTTCCTGATACCCGTATCCTGGTGCTCATTAGTGCCGATGTTCCCGGACAAGATTTCGTTGCCCAGAAGATCGGCGCTCACGCGGTACTGGCCAAAACGGAACCGTGGGAGGTTTTGTTGCATACCCTGCGCAGTTTTCGAAACAAAAATTTTTCAAATGTGAGTAAGTGAAATGAACAAAAACAACTTTCGTCTAGTAAGTGTAGTTCTAGTTTGGCTGTTATATATCCCGATATTTCTGGGATTGCAGTCCCGGATGGGATTGGGCGTGGCCGCCTTAGGCATCTTTCCGGTAATGCTAACCGGGGGGCTGTTTGGGAAGCGGAGTGGCCTGATCGCTGGGGTTGTGATGTTGGTGTTCAACCAAGCCTTAAAATTATTTGTCACTATGGATTGGCAGGGCCTGAATTCGGCGTCTTTTTATCTGAGCTCCGGGTTACAAATTGCCTTGGGCATTGGAACGGGTTACATCCATGATGTCCAACAGGCTTTCCGGCGGCAAAATAAAGCCCTCCAGGCCTCAGAAGAAAAATTCCGCAGCCTGATCGAGCAGCTGCCGATTGGGGTTGCGATCTCGACGCCTAATGCGGGCGTTGAAGACTCAAATGCCAGGTTGGTTGAGATCATGGGATTTGAATCGAAAGAAGAAATTCTGCAGGTCAATATCCTTGAACAACTGGTAAATCCCGACGATTTTGCTACTTTTTGGGGCATCATGGAACAGCAAGGATTTGTCCGGGATTTTGAGGCCCAGTTTTATCGCCAGGATCACACCCCCGTCTGGTTGTCATTAAGTTCGGCCCCATTTCAAACTGAGGAGGGCGCAGTTAGGGCCTTATCTGCGGTCGTGGATATCACCGAGCGGAAACAATTAGAAGCAGAAACCCATAAACTTTCTAGCGTGGTCGAACAAAGTTCAACCCCATTATTCATTACTTCTCTAGATGGGACGATCACCTATGTGAATCCGGCCTTTTTGGAAATTACAGGATTTTCAAGGGAAGAGTTGATTGGAGAAAACCCGCGCGTTTTCAAATCAGGCTATATGTCTTTGGAATATTATCAAAGTTTATGGGAAACCGTCTTGGCTGGGAAAAATTTCGAAGTCGTGGTTCCCAACAAAACCAAAGCGGGAGAAATCTGGTACTACGACCAAAACATCCATCCCCTGACGGATGAATTCGGCCAGATTACCAGTTTTGTCTCGACTGGGAAAGATATCACGGCTCAAGTTGAAGCAGAACAAGCTTTACAAAACAGTGAAAAACGGTTCCATTCCATGTTTGAGAACTCCCCCATCGCCCTCTGGGAACAGGATTTCTCTGCGGTTAGAACAGCTCTCGATAACCTCGAAGCATCGGGGGTAGAAGATCCGCGCGCTTTCATGGATGAAAATCCAAATGAATTAGAGAAATTATTAGACCAAATTAAGGTTATCGATGTCAACCAGGCGGTACTGGATTTGAGTGGGGCCGAATCTAAAGAAGAATTGATTGCCAATCTCCATCGGATGGGAACTGCGCAAAACACTGAAGTCTGGAAGGAGCAATTTTGTGCTATCCGCAACGGTGATCCAAAATTCCAGAGTGAATCTAGTCATTACACCTTACAAGGAGAATTGAAGCATACATTTATTCGGCAGACCGTTGCTCCGGGACACGAGAATACTTGGGGGCGAGTATTAGTTTCCATGATTGATATTACCGATCGAATTCAAATCGAGAGCGCATTGCGGACTAGTGAGGAACGGCTGACTACCATCTTTGAAGATTCACCCATCGCTTTATTTGAAGAAGATTACTCCGGTGTAAAACAAGCTATCGATGAGCTAAAAGCCGCGGGGGTCAATGATCTGAAAGCGTATTTGAACGAAAATCTGGATGAACTCGGTAGACTGATCAGTCAAATTAAAGTAATTGACGTCAATCAAGCCGCTTTGAAAATAACTGGCGTCAGCGTGAAAGAAGAACTCATTGAGAAATCACCCGAATTGAGCACTGATGATGATAACCAAGCCTGGATAGAGCAATTAGCTGCTTTTAGTGCTGGCCAGACCAAGTATTCGGCCGAATCGAACCATGTATCGCCTCAGGGTGATTTGGTTCACAAAAACATTCGTTTGTCCATCGCTCCAGGATATGAAGAAACCTGGGGCCGAGTCCTAGCCTCCATTTCTGACATTACCGACTTGAAAAAGATTCAAGAAGATCTCCGGGCTGCAAAAATAGAGGCCGAACAGGCGGCCCAGGCCAAAGCTGAATTCCTGGCCAATATGAGCCACGAAATCCGCACCCCACTCAACGCGGTGATTGGGATGTCGAGCCTGTTGATGGATACTCAATTAGAGCAAGAACAGCGTGATTATGTCAACACCGTCCGCTCCAGCAGCGATGCCTTACTCTCCATCATCAACGATATCCTCGATTTTTCGAAGATCGAGGCCGGCAAGATCGAGTTAGAAAAACAACCCTTCAACTTGCGGGAACTGGTTGAGTCGTCCTTAGACTTGATCGCCCCCAAAATGGCTGAGAAACATCTGGATTTGGCCTATACCATCGAAAATGAGGTTCCCCTGAGGATCATCGGCGACTCGACCCGCATTCGCCAGGTTTTGGCCAATTTCCTGAGCAACTCCGCCAAATTTACGGAGAAGGGCGAGGTGGTCGTCTCCGTCGCCAGCCAGCACCTGGAGAAAGACCAATATAAATTCCATTTCCAGGTCCGCGACACCGGGATCGGCATCCCCACCGAGCGCGTCAACCGGCTGTTTAAATCTTTCAGCCAGGTGGATGCCTCTACGACCCGCAAATATGGGGGTACCGGTTTAGGTTTGGCGATCAGCAAGCAACTCACCGAACTGATGGGCGGCACCATCTGGGTTGAGAGTGAAGCAGGTCAAGGCTCAATTTTCCATTTTACGATCAAAGCTCAGGCTGATTTTGTCACCGAAGAACCACACACTGTGCTCGAAAAAGCCGCGCTGGCTGGTAAACGGGTCTTGATCGTCGATGATAACCAGACCAACTGCCTGATTGCTAGTAAATATACCCAAAAGTGGGGGATGCTGCCCACCGAAGTTGAATCCGGACCCGCCGCGTTAGACCTGGTCGAAGGTGGGGCGAAATTCGATCTGGCCATTCTGGACTATCACATGCCCGAAATGGATGGTTTTGAACTGGCAACCGCCTTAAAAGACAGCCCTAAAACTGAAAATCTACCCCTAGTCATGCTGTCGTCCTTAGGAGCTTACAACTCCGAATCCGAAATGATGGCTCACTTCGCCGCATTTACCCACAAACCGATTAAACCGGACCAATTATTGGAAGTATTGGTCAACGTTTTGGCAGACAAACCAGCTCAACCTCAAAAACGCAAGATATCCACCGAAGTTACCTTTGACCCGGAGATGGGCCAGAAAGCACCCTTCCGGATGCTGCTGGTCGAAGACAATTTGGTCAACCAAAAGGTGGCGACCAAGTTGATCGGCAAGTTTGGCTACCGCGTTGATCTGGCTGCTAACGGGATCGAAGCCCTGCAGGCTCTGGAACGCCAAACCTACGATGTGGTCTTCATGGACATTCAAATGCCCGAGATGGATGGCGAAGAGGCCACTCAGAAAATCCGGGCGGACTGGGAACCAGCGGATCATCCCTGGATTATCGCGATGACGGCCCACGCTTTAGAAGGCGACCGCGAGCATTTCCTATCCATTGGGATGGATGATTACATCAGCAAGCCGCTGGATGTCAAGGAATTGTTCCGGGTGTTGGAGCGGATCCCGAGATAGGGCTGATTTGGAGACGAAAAGCAATCATATTGAATAAACGATTTCATGGAGTGTATGATGAAGACCCCAAAAAGAAAAAATGAAGGCGGCCAAGGTTTGATTGAGTATGCGCTGATCTTGGTCGGGGTAGCATTGGTGGCAACCCTGACGTTGAGCATCATGGGGGTTGGCGTAGGTGAAGTTTATTGCCAGATTGTCGGTGATCTGGGTGGCCCGGTATGCGAACCCGACCCGACTCAAGCGGATAATTCCTGCGATTATTCGTTTGATGACGCGGCCGCGTTGGATGACTGGTCAGATTCTCCTTCAGGAAACACCTACACCATCTCCGATGGGAATCTTTGTATCCAAGGTGATGGCAAAAGGGGTAGAGAGGGGATTTACAATCCCTGTTCATCAGACGTTGGCAGCGAAGATTTCACCCTGAATTTGAACGATGTGACCACGACCCGCATTCCGGGCGGGAAAAGCGTTGGTTTTGGGGTTCGGTTTCGAGCCCCCGATGAGGCCAATGGGTATCAACTGGCCTATAACAGTTCGAGTAATCGCATTCAGTTCTGGAAGCGGGTAAACAACCGCTGGATCAGACTTGCGGGGCGCTCAACGCCGTCAGAATGGAGCTCACAAAATCACGATTTCCAAGTTCAAGTTGAAGGCAATACATTCACCGCGTTGGTGGATGGCGCCCCGGTTTTACAGGCGACTGATGACACCTTTAGCGAAGGTATGGTTGGTTTACGCAATAATCCCAGCTCTTTGACATGCATCGGCGGATTGACTGTTCAACAAAAATCCATAGGAGATTAAAAATGGCGCTGCAAGATGCCCCCTCATTAGAAGAATTTAAAGATGGCTACAAAAAATTACCAGACCCAGGAAAAGGAAAGCAGCGCGCCCGCGTTTTGATCGGTATCATCGCGGTGCTGATACTGATCCTGGCCGGGGTGCGGTTTATGCAAACTTTACAATCCACCCGCACCGGAACGATCACCGGGAATGCCGTCGATGAAGCCGGCGATCCCATCCAGGTTGAAGTATTGGTCTTTGATACCAATATCCACACCGTTTCAGATGAAAATGGTTACTTTATCGTTGAGAACATCCCCGCAGGGGAACAAGCCGTCATTATAGCCTATGATGTGATCGCGACGGAAGTCGTTGTCGAGGTGTCGCCGAGTATTGAAAACATGCTGGGGATGGTAACCGTGCCAACTGAAGAGTTAAGATTTTTTGAGTAGGGCGCGATAAAACGCAAATAAACCGCAAGTTTTCGGCAGATAAGACTGATCGGTAGCTTCAAAAAAGGGTAAAGGATGACTTATAAAATAACATTTGAACCAAAAGGTGTTTATGTTCAATTTTCAGATCTTTTCACCTTTGTAGAAAATTATGAAGTCGCAGATAAAGTATATGCCTATTCTCAGAAAAATACCGTCGAGTATGTAATCTGGGACCTTACGACTGTTGAGCATTTGGTGATGAGTGAATTTGAAGCTGTTTCATTAGCCGCAATTGATTATGGCGCGCCTCCTAGTTTGGATAATATCAAAATGATACTCATTGCCCAAAACGAAGCAGCCATAGCATTAATCAAAAAATGTATTGAAACCTCCCGAGAAATGCAAACTAAGTGTAAGGGTCAAGAGTAGCTTGAACACTCAAGTAACGCCGGTTGAGTAGCTGCGGTTTTTTGCAGCGTATCGAAACCAAGTGGTGATAAGGGAGGGTTTCGATACGGGCAGAAGAACGCTGCCCTACTCAACCGACGGGAACCTGTTCAACCTTCTATTGATGAGTACAGAAATGCAAATTAAGCGGGATTTCTTTGTATTCGACAATCTCACCGCGGCCCGCCAATATTTGGCTGAGCAGGAGTAATCTACTTAAACGCTCCGAAAAATACAGCTAAAGCACAAAGACATGTCCTACCATTAAAGAAGCTATACAACTGACCCAATCCCAATTTTACCGGCCGGATGCTGCGCCAAACCGTGCGGTTGATGGAATGGGCAATCGCTGGTTGGATATCCTTTGGCTCTAGATTATTCATCGGGAGGTAATCATTTGTGTTATGTAAGGCTGGCAATTCTGCACTTAACTTTCAGTTTCCGCCGCTTCAATCAGGGCATTCATCTGATCATACTCAAATTCATTCGCCAACTGGTGAAGGTAGGCCGCCAGATCGGGGTAATCGGATTCTAGGGCGCCGATGCTGGCTTCAATCCGTTGGGGGGCGTGATATTCAAGAGCCGTCAACAGGTTCTGGCGCAGTTCTGCTGGCAGGCTGATTTGTTGTTCCAGGAAAGGTTGTGAAACTGCCTTTGGAGCTAGATCGTGGTCTGGATAAATAAACTCAACCCCCAGATGTTTCTCCAGCATGTGGAAAATCTGCCCTTCACGGAACGGTTTGCGGATAAGATCATTGCAGCCCGCGGCCAGCACCTGGTCTCGAGCGCCCTCGTAAGTGCTGGCGGTCACGGCAATGATGGGGATTTCCTGGCCTGTGGAGCTGGATTTAATTTCTTGGGTGGCCGCGTAACCGTCCATCACGGGCATTCGGATGTCCATCCAGATCAGGTGGGGATTCCAGTTTTCGAATTCTTTTACGGCCTCGGCACCATTAACCGCTTCCCGGAGCTCAAATCCAAACGGCTGCAGCAGCTCGACCAGCAAGCGGCGGTTGATTTCATCATCATCAACTACCAGCATACGGTAAACCGGTTGATCAGGAACCAGCCCAATCGCTGTTAGATCTTCGGTGGTGGCTGCGACCACTTCACTTTGGGCGATCCCTACTGGGATATGGAATGAAAAGGTTGACCCCTTACCGACTTCACTCTCGACGGTCAGTTCCCCACCCATCAAACGTACAAACTGCTGGCAAATGGCCAGGCCCAACCCCGTCCCTTGCAGTGATTCTCGTCCAGCCTGGGTCTGGGTAAAGGCTTCGAAGATGGTTTCAATCTCTTCCGGAGTCAAACCAGGACCGGTGTCTGTTATGGAGAACTGAAGCACATCGTTGGCGTCATTCCCTGACACCTGACACTGGACAGTCCCCTCCTGGGTGAATTTGACCGCATTACTTAATATATTGATCAACACCTGACGCAGTTTTAGGTTGTCAGCGTGGATGTAGGTCGGAATTTCAGGATCAAGCTCAAACACCAGCTCCAGAGCTTTGGATTCGGCTCGCAGTCTGAACATCGCTTCCAGATCATCCAAAAGGTGATTCAGATCAAAGTCTACTTCTTCCAATTGGTAGCGCCCGGCCTCAATTTTGGAGAGGTCGAGGATATCATTGATCAGGCTGAGCAGATGCTCTCCGCTTCGATGAACGATATCGAGTTTTTCGGCATCGTCTGGCCGGGTATCCGGTCTGCGGCGGATGAGATTTGTAAAACCCAAAATGGCGTTGAGCGGGGTGCGTAGCTCGTGGCTCATATTGGCCAGGAAAGCTGATTTTGCTTTGTTGGCAACTTCGGCAGCCTCTTTAGCCTGTTTCAGTTGGATTCTTGAACGCTGCTGAATTAAAATATTCCACATGCCATAAATGAACAAGCTCAATTGTTTTACATCCTGAGAGTCATAGTCACTCTCTTTGTTACCAACCCCAGCTACTGCAACTACTTGTCCAAGTTCTATTACAGGTATACTTAACTCGAGTTTAGACAACGAGAAAAGAAAATTTCTCGCTGAAGAACATTA
>CAYVQU010000179.1:0-10366 GCA_964453155.1 uncultured Anaerolineales bacterium
ATAGTATAACTGAAAAAAGCCGCGGACAAGCTTTCGCCGCGGCTTTGTGCTGTGAATCGATTTCAGTTATCGAATTTCGCGCCCGAAGGGGGCTAGTGCGATGGGGATCAGTTTGAAATGCTGTTTGGCGAAGGGCAGACCAACGATCGTGATCGCCAGGATCAACCCGTGAACCAGGTGCGAGACCGCGATTTCCCAGCCGAAGAGTACGGCCCACAAGATGTTGAAGACCACTTTGCCAAAATCACCAGCTTCATCGGTGATTTCAATTTCCTTGCCAAATGGGGCCATCGTAGCAATTCCCAGTTTAATGGCTTCCTGGCCGAACGGGATACCCACGATTGTCAAACAAACCAGCAATCCACCCAGAATATACCCAAGTCCGGAAAGAAAACCGCCAAAAATCAACCAAATTATATTTCCTAAGCAACTCATATGATCTCCTTTTTATCTCTACCTTACTCTACGCTGAATCTTACCCCAAGTTGCAAAAATGAAAAACCGCCCCAATCGGAGCGGTTTTTCATAAGTAAGGAGAAGAGAAGAAGTCTGAGATTTGGATCGCCAACTCCAAATCAGAAACACTACTTGCGGCGAATGATCCGCCGGGTTTCAATCAGAATGGGTTTGCGAACCGGCTGGCGGTTCAGGGTGCGGGCCAGAAGCTGGGCGAGAAAAATGATCGCTCCAAAACTGATGGCTAGTAAAAGTGCTAAATTTTGAAAATTCATTGTTACCTCCGTTGCGGGGTTGGTTGCATTTTCAGTTGCTGTTAAGATGTTTTTGGTGGTCATGTTCTTACCTAACCTTTTCGAAAACTACGCCATGTAAGAAATGAAGTCTGCCTTCATTCTAAAAAGAGAAACTGTCCTTTTTGCAGATTTGGGTATATATGTGAATAAAAATTCATGTTAAAACCGAAATCTGCTAAGGTGTTGCGGTTTGACTTGTTGATTAAATACGATGGGTAAACCGCAACACCTGGAGTAAACCATGAAAAAAATTTGGAAACCCGTGATAATCATCGGATTGGTCATTTTTCTCGGGGTTAATCTCTATTTAAATATACGAGAACCGGCGGCCGTAGTTGCATCCGAAGTTTCAGATTTCCCGGTGGGCATCAATAAAGGTGAATTGGCCCCCAATTTTGAAGGAACTACTCTGTCGGGCGAAAAAATCACCCTGGCAGATTTGCGCGGCAAAACCGTCCTGATCAATGTTTTCGCCTCCTGGTGTGGCCCCTGCCAACTTGAAGCGCCCCATTTAGCCAATGTTTACGCGGAATTAGATCATGATGAAGTGGTCTTTATCGGTTTAAATTTGGAAGAAAAACTGGAAAACGTGGCCTACTTCAAGGAAAAATTTGCTTGGGAATTTCCGTTGGTACTCAACGAAGATGGCGCCCTCACCGACCAAATCTATACCCCCATTGGCCTCCCCACGAGTTGGTTTATTGACCCCCAGGGTGTGATCCAATACGTTCACGTTGGGCCGATTACGGAAGAGATGTTGAGACAGGCGATCGTGGATATTCAGATGGGGCGCGACCCCCATTCGTTTGGGAACTAGGGAGATGTTTGATCGTTGGTTGGCTGGTTAGAGACAAACTAACCAATTGACCTTTTACTCCTTATGATGTCGAATAGCCTTGCTCGCCATCTTGTCAATAAAACCGGGGGCAATCAGCTTTAACCACGGACCTAGTTTAGCGCGATAAGTTTGGTTGTCCTCCCGCTTGCGCTCCGCGACAGCTTTGATGAGTAGGGCTGCGCAGATTTCCACTGTCATAACCTTATCTTCTTGGATATGAGTCTCACCGATCGGTTTGCCATCCGGCCCAAGGGCATTCTTGCGAGCATCGGTCGCGACATAATCAGGATAGGAGATTGTCACGCTGACCCCTGCCTCTGCCAATTCAACCCTGAGTGAGTCGAAAAATCCCACCACGGCATGTTTGCTGGCTGCGTATCCGGTCCGAGTGGGGACGCCATATTTTCCTGTCAGACTGGACATGGCGACAATGCGACCCTGCGTTTTTTTAAGATGGGGAAGAGCATAAAAAGTGCAGTACACACTACCCAGGTAATTGACTTTGAGCGGGGTTTCAATGGCAGAAAAAGTTTCCATTTCCGCGAACATCATCCGCATCGAGATCCCGGCGTTGTTGATCAGGGTGTCAATGCGCCCATATTCGGCTACGGTTTGGTCGATCAGGTGCTTACATTGGGCCTCAGCGGTGACATCGGTTTGAACAATCAGGGCTTTCCCCCCCCGGGTGCGACATTCTTCGGCGACCGTGCTTAATTTCTCTGAATTACGAGCCCCTAAGGCTAGCCAGGCGCCTTGATCGGCGAGTTGCAGGGCCAGTTCTTGGCCGATCCCGCTGGAGGCACCCGTGATAATGACGACATTTTCATAGAAGGTGGGGTTAGGCATGTGAATTCCTCAATGGGTAGATTGGGCAATTATAGCTTAAAGGGAGATAGGGATAGAGACGAGAGATTTTTTGTCTTTATCCCTATCTCTAGTCTCTATCTCCTCTAACCCAAACTTACCAAAATCTATATTTCCGAAAAACCCCACTCCAACTAAACTATAAATAATAGGTTTGGTTAGGAGTAGAGATGTCAGAGAAGAAACCAAAACGGGTTTACCCGCCATTCTATGAAAAATTTGTCCCGATTGCACTGGGATTACTGGCAGTCGTGATCGTTGGGGTGCTGATTTTCACCATTGCAGTTGGGGTTGGAGTTTTGCGATTTGGTTGATTTATATTGGGAGAGATGAAATGACCTTTGTAAATACTTTTTTACCTTTTTTATCGGCAGTCATTAGTTTTGTGTTTGCCTATTTTGTTTTCAAACGCTATTTTGCTAAGCGTGGCAATCACTTGTTACTCTGGGGCGTCGGGATGATTTTTTACGGGATCGGTGGATTCTGTGAAGGGTTTTACGGCGCGTTTGGCTGGAATCCGATCATCTATCGAATGTGGTACTTTTTTGGGGCCATTCTGGTCGCGGCCTGGTTGGGTCAGGGGACGGTTTATCTGCTAGCGAACAAAAAATTGGCCACAGGTTTGATGATCTTATTAGGGTTGGGATCACTTTACGGTGTTTTCAAGGTGTTTACGGCTCAATTAGACCCCTCTTTGTTGACAACCAGCCTCCATACCGGTTCGGAGTTATCGGGGCATGCTATTGTGACGGATGGAGTTCGCTCATTGACCCCCATTTTTAATTTGTATGGGACGGTAACCTTAGTGGGGGGGGCAATTTATTCCGCCTGGATTTTCTTCCGGAAGCGCGTACTGCTACACCGCACAATCGGTAATATTTTGATCGCGGTCGGCGCGCTGGCGCCAGCTTTTGGCGGAGCGTTCAGTCGTATGGGGGTCCCGGCGGCGCTATATATTGGGGAACTGGTGGGCGCGGTGTTAATGTTCATTGGGTTCCAACGCGCGACGACCCCGATCGTCTCCGGAGAAAATGTTGGTGCGCAACCAGTTACCGGCGACTGATTTCATTAAATAATTGACGTATAATCTCAAAGTTTTGGGGCTAACGACAAACATCCTGAGTAACGCCGGGTATCGCCTGTGCTGAGCGAAGCCGAAGTGATAGGTACGGGCCTGTCTTACCTCCCCACTTGTGAGAGAAGCAAATTGACAGCCCTCGGAAAAATTTCTGAGGGCTGTTTTTTATGGTGATGCGATTATGTCAAAGGCTTCTTGGGGTGAAATAAGAACCACTGGACCACCCCCGATATTCACTAGAAGGTATTCGTCATTCACCGGGTTGATCCAGGTGCCGCGTGAAAAGCCTAAACGTGTCCCCCCTGTAAAGAGATGGGTAAGTTTCCCCGTTTCAATATCTACTTCGAGCAGTTTAACTTCATTCCCAGAGGCGCCTTTATCAGTGGCCAGGAGGTAGATTTTTCTTCCCAAAGCGCCGAATTCTACATCTTTGGGCAGGGCATTCAAAATGGATCTTTCCCATTGAATAGTACCGGATGGATTAATTGCAATCAGGCGCCGATCGCTGTCCACATGGTAGAGCAGTAATCCCCCATTCGGGAGGGGGAGGCTGCGCCCTAAATTATTTCTCCCTTGGGGTAGTGAAATCCATTGTGATCTCGTCATGGCGTCCACATCCAGGCGGTAAACGCCATCTTCTGCATGTAGGTAAACCGCTTCAGCACCATTTAGCAAGTGACCATTGATATCAAAATCCCAGTTTTGGGGTTGCCCAGAACTGGGTACGGACCAAATCGGGTTCGCTCCAGCTGTTGTGAAGATGAATGTGTCTCGGAATGAGACCCAACTCGAAATAGGCGTTTTAGTTTCAATCTGCCACAAACGTTCTCCAGTCTGATCGAATGCCGTCGTTTGTCTCCGATCGGTGACGATCACACCGCCGGTAGGTGGGGCGATCAGATCCGCCGTACTAAGCGCGCCGCTATCGATTTGCCAAATGGATTTCGCGGGGTCTAAGACCGCATGACTGCTCAAAATACCCATTTGATCGAGATGATAAAACTGGGAACCATTGGTGTCCAAAATTGCTGCTGCACTGGCTGCGTCATAAGCCTGTTGCCAACGCGTAGCACCATCTTCAATATCGAGTGCGACGAGGGCTTCATTGTGCACAAGCAACAGGGTGTCTGTGAATACGCCGCTGAATTGGGTTGTACTATCGTCGTAGGAATTTGTCCATTGAACCCCAGGAGAAACTGAGATGCGGTACTCATGGATGGTTTGCGAGGGCGGCAGCCATCCGGCCAGAGTCGGATCAACGGACCAATAGCCGTGTCCGGTCGAGTTCGGTAAGTGCAGCCGAATTTCGAAATGGAGATGGGGCGGCGTGCGCGGTCGGCCAATTTTACCAATTTTGTCGCCGCGTTCGACGCAATCGCCGGTTTTGATGTCCACACTGGGGGGATCAAGATGGCCATAAAAGGACAAGATATAGCGACCAGTGGGGAAAACGTGTCGGATGACGATGACGCCTTTGTCTAATCCCCAGCCATTCGGTTGCGCATAGGTAACTTGACCGTGCCCGATGCTGTAAACTGGCTGACCAAAATTGGAGACATTGCGCATCCCCCAATCTTCTCCGGCGTGATATTTTTCGTAACGTTGGCGGTAGCGGCCAAAATCACCTCCCCCAGAGGCTTCTGCGCCATGCGGCGGATCGAGTGGAAAATCAAGGGTATCGACAAAACCACAGGGCGCATTGAACGCGGGTTCGGGATCCAGGCGTGTGAATGCCCGGGGATTGCCAGAAATGGACGCTGGTATTGCAGTTGGCGTCGGTGTTGGTGTCGCCGTGGGTGAGGGCGTAATCGTTGGCGGGACGGTAGTAGTCAGGGTCAGTGCTGGGGTGGCAGTGATTTCAACCCAAATGATTTCGGTTATCGTTTGGGTTGGCGTCACCACACGACAGCCAGTCAGTATGATGATGCCCAGGATTAGGGCCAGGGATTTCATGTTCATAGTACCCAGATGCCCTGAAGGCGGTTCATTTTACATGGAGGGATTATTTGTTGGTCGGATAGTTGGCTAGTTGGATGGTAGACAACGACTAGCTAACCAACTATTTTATCCGGTCTCCCAATATTTCTTTCACCGCTTTGCTGGCCCGAAACACCCCGCGCACCCGAACAGACTCAATAGCTCGATCAGCTAATCCAGGTGAAACATCATCTTCAATGATCAGCATTCCAATGATATTGAAGCTGCGTTTTTCCCCTTTCGCGACGGATTTTTCCAAATCTTTGCGCCCCCAATCAAAGATCCCCAAGCCATAGGCATTACGAACGACCGAACTTTGGACTTCGGTTTCATGTTTGCCAAGTTGATTGCGAATGGATGTGCGTATGAAATCCGTTCGATTTTGATAAAAGCCTTCATCGACGAGCAAATCAACTTTCCCCAGATCAACAACACTCATATTAATGGTAATTTTTTCGGTTTCGGCCATTATTATTTCCTCACAGCTTTAACAGGTCGTTTGTGGAGGGAAATCGTTTGTAACACATTATTTTGGTATTTTCCGGTGACAACCCAACCATCTTCGGCCTGGTAATTGATCTGTACTTCTCGAAACTTTTCAACCTGAGGGTTACGGTTATGTTCTGTCATTAGATTGTTTGCGGTGATCATAACTTGGATACTTTGTAGTGTTGACATCAGATACTCCTTTTTGATTTAAAACCATCCATATGGATGGTTTCTGGATGTCTGTTGGGAGTATATACTGAAATTGGATGTTTGTCAACATCTGTTTACCATCCGTGTGGATGGTTTAGGGCGGCTCCACCAAGGGAAACTAAGTGTGAAATAAGACGATCTCCTGACTACTATTTCGTTATGTTTACCTCCGAAATTTCAGTACCAGGAGGTAAATCTTTGATTTGCTGATGAATTTGTCCCAACACATGAACTGCGGTGATGAAATCCATTTTATGGATGTTATCCACACTGATAACTCCACCCAACTTGGGGGTTTTCTTGAAATCAAAAATCTCATGGGGAGCCAGAATCAGGCCCGATTTTTGGAGGGTCATCGATAAAGTTGCCATCAACAAATCTTCCTGACCTTTTGAACTGTTCAGGCGTTTTTCCAAATCATCCATCGTTTGGGCGACCAACTCAAACGTTCCATTGACCAGGTCTAAAAAGAAGATCATGCCGCGGTGGGCACAGAAGATATCTCCAAATGTGGAGGTCAGTAATGGCACTGCTTCTTCCGGAACCAGCCAGCGCCAGGATTTCAGAGCTTGATCATACTGTTTTTTCGAAAATTTCTTAATGAGTTCCATAATTTTTCCTTAGGGTGATTTTATCCATGGCATCTGATCCAAATCAACATTTCCGCCGGATAAGATCACACCCACCCGCAGACCGGTCAGGTCGATTTTGCGCTCCCAGAGCAACCCAACCGGCACGGCAGCCGAAGGTTCGATCACGATTTTCGTCCGCTCCCAGATGAAACGCATCGATTCCAGAATGGCTTGCTCGCCGACGGTGACGATTTGCTCCACCCGTTTTAGGATGATGGGGAAAGTGAGTTCTCCGAGGGAGGTCAGTAGCCCGTCTGCGATGGTTTTGGGATTAACCGAGGGAATAATGTGCCCGGCCAGGAAGGAGCGATAGGCATCATCGGCCAATTCGGGTTCGGCGGCGATGACGCGCGTTTGGGGGGATAACTCAGTCACTGAAATGGCCGTGCCGCTCAACAAACCACCACCGCCCACCGGGGCAATAACCACATCTAAATTCGAAATTTCGTTCACCAACTCCATTCCGGCAGTTCCCGCCCCGGTGATGACTTCATAGTTATCATACGGATGGATTTCTACCGCCCCAGTTTGCGCAATGACTCCGGCCAAGGTCGTCTCCCGGGCTTCCAGAGTCGGCATACAAAATGTAATTTGGCCTCCATACCCCGCCACAGCCGCCTTTTTGACCGCGGGCGCATTTTTTGGCATGACGATATAAGCTGGAATCCCGCGCAGTTGAGCAGCCAATGCCAGCGCCTGGGCATGATTCCCAGATGAGTGGGTGGCCACTCCCCGTTGCGCGTCCGACTCCGTCAGTGAAAACACCGCATTACATGCCCCTCGGAATTTAAACGCGCCCACTTTTTGCATATTCTCACATTTGAGAAACACCTGGGTTCCGACCCGTTGGTCCAAGCTCTTACAGGCCAAAATGGGTGTCTGGTGAGCATACGGCCGAATGCGTTCCGCGGCTTGTTGAATTTCTGTAATTGTTGGTTCAGTCATGCAATAATCCTTGCATCGGTAATATTGAGTACGCAATTAAATTTGGTTTGGACCAATTATAATTGCACCTCAAAGAAAAATTTTTCTTCAGATTGGATTCTTCGATGCCAAAAGCCTTATTATTTGCAGCCATTGCAGCCCTAGGAAATGCCATCTTTGTTTATGGTCAACGTCGAGCGGTGGTGGCTGCCAATCCATTTCTATTTTTGCTGGGGGCCGTATTGGTGTGCGCGACTTTGTTTGTAGGTGCAACCCTGGTTTTTCAAACCCCCACCGATTCGGGTTACGTTACTCAAAATATCTCCAGCATGGTGATCAGTGGGGTGGGATTTTTTATCACTTTTGTGGGCTTCTATCTCTTATACTCCCAATTTGGAGCCGTGTACTATATCGTCTATGCAATCTTCTCGATCATCACGACTTCGATTGTGGTTGGCGTGCTCATTTACAAGGAACCCTTCAATTTGTATCAATTCGGCGCGCTGGTTTTAGCTATTCTGGCAATTGTGCTGTTTAATTATGGCCGCTTTGTGACCAATTGATCGGAGGCTGTGATGTCTAAAATTTTCATTAGTTATCGTCGGGAAGATAGCAAAGAATCAGTCGGTCGTTTGCATGATCACCTTAAGCAGCGCTTTGATTCTCAGGATATCTTTTTTGATGTAGGAACGATCAAGTTAGGGGAAGACTTTGCTCTTGCAATTGAAAACTTTATCGCCACCTGCGATGCCTTACTGGCCGTGATCGGTCCCCGCTGGCTAAATTGTCAGAAAGATGGGCGTCGTCGGCTAGCAAACCCCAATGATCATGTTCGCCTAGAAATTGCCTCAGCCTTACGAACCGACGCGCTGGTCATCCCCGTTCTGGTTGCTGGGGCTATGATGCCAGCCCCTAATGAATTGCCATCTGATCTGGTTGCATTGTCGCGCCGGAATGCCCTGGAACTCAGTTACAATCGCTTTGATTATGATGTCGAGCGTTTGGTAAGTGCCCTCGGTGGGGCTACTGGAACTTTACAGATTGGGTTGGGTAGCTCATATCAATTTATTCAGGCTGCGGGCTTAATGGGTGCGGTACCAAGTTTTGAGGTCCGTATTGATCGTAAACGAGTTGGAAAAGTTGCTGCCCCCCCAGGGAACCTTATGGGGCAACCAAAATCTAAAAAATTCTGGCCGCCCCTCCAAATCCAGGTTGGGGAGGGGATTCACACCCTCCAGGTTGTTGCCCGCCGATCTAAGTTTGAATCAGGCACTTACTCCAATGAAATCAAATTTCAAATCAAGGGGGGGCAAACCCTGACTTTCAGCATCGAACGTCAGGAGCAACAATTTGGCCCCGATAAAATCGTCCTAAAATCCCAAAATCCAATTTAGATCAGGAAATTATCCCACCGCGATGGGGTGGGGCGTAAACACTGAATTGGTTTGCAATGTGCGCTGATGTCGGGCGGTGTCAACCGCGTAGTCGACGAGTAATCCAGGTAAATCCACGCCGGTGAGGGGCACAGTGGTGTGATATTCCATCGTATGGTTAATCTCATTGACCAGATAGCCCCGCTGGGGGTCTTCAATCAAGTCGACGGCGAGCACTCCGCCGCCCACGGCCTGGGCCGCCCGCAAACATAAATCGTTGATTTCGGGCGTAACCGGGCAAATTTCACCTGATCCGCCGCGGGCCGTGTTGGTGATCCAATGGGGCGAATTGCGGTAGATGGCACAGACGGTTTCATCGCCGATCACAAAAGCCCGGATATCGCGCCCTGGTTTCTCGATAAACTCCTGAATGTAGAAAATGGAATGCTGGTATGAACCCAGGGTGGCTTTATGCTCCAGGATGGTTTCGGCCGCGTCCCGGTCATTGATTTTAGAGAGCATCCGGCCCCAAGAACCGACCACGGGTTTCAGTACCACCGGGTATCCTATCGTTTCGATGGCCTCCAACGCGGCCTCGGGCGTAAAGGCGATTTGAGTCCGCGGTTGGGGGAGGCCCGCTTGTTCTAAAACGGCCGATGTCATCAGCTTGTTGCCACAGATTTCTGCCACTCGCGCGCTGTTGATAGTCGGAATCCCCCAGCTATTAAGAATCTGGAGTGAACTCAAACCGCGGCCATAACTCAAATTCCGGGAGATGATGACATCAAATTGCTGCCACTCTTTGGGTTGGGTGATATCGAAAATGGCCTCCCGGTCGTTCAAGCGCTTATAGGGGATTCCGCGGGCCTCTAACGCCGCGAAAATCCATTTCTCATCAACTCGCACTCGTGAAAATAATACGCCAACCTGGATATTGTTGTAAGTCATTTCGAATCCTCCGAAAAACAAAAAACCCGCTGGATGGCTTTCATCCAGCGGGCAAATTTACTGCGCTACTGCTTAGACCTGTCAACCAGAACAGGCCGAAAGCCAGGGGTGGGGCTTGCGGCACTTCTTAACCTTCTTGGCGACAAGGGTATAAACAGGATTGTGCATATTGGGCGTAAGTTTACCAAACAAATCTGGTCCTGACCATAAAAATTGTGTAATTTTGGTCAATACCTTCGCCGATTATGGTGGTGAAGGGTGTACATTAACAGCATGAATAC
>CAYVQU010000180.1:0-10344 GCA_964453155.1 uncultured Anaerolineales bacterium
TTAGCTCTTATTCAACAGTGGTGTAACTAACCACACTATTATGTTCTGCTACCCATCTTCAAATGGAACTTCCAAATACTGAAAAAGCCGCCGCAAAACGCGTTTCGGGCGCGTGACCAAATCTTCGTAGCGAATTAAGTGCCACCGTTTCGGGCGGTGAAAATATTGCCGGTACACCAACTGCCAGCGGCGCAGGAGGCCGACATCGACCCCTCTCAGTTTTTTTCCAGGGAACCAAAAATTATAGGCAAATTTGATCTCCAAAGCTGAGAGATACGAATCCCGTGGATCACGCGCCAACCAGATGAATTTATCGAATCGTTTGTACAAAGATTTATTCTCAAACATGAAGAAAACGTCTAAAGGTTTCACACATACATTTCCAGACGGTTCATAACCGGACAGAATGGGAGGCAAAACGAGCAAGGAATTAGCATCGCTATAAGATCGAATTTGCGAGTGCTCGTTGAGAATATGCTGCAGTAAAGTGCTGCCACTGCGTTGGTGATAACCAATAAGTATTTTCATCTGAGGCCCTCTATAAACCTATCTTCGATACGTTTATTTGGGATTTTCGTTTCCATTTCGGACTTACAAATATTTTACCCAAAACCCATTTAGATTCAACCTAGTTCGATTCTCTCTGGCCTCATTATTCAAGGGTATAGGGAGCCTCCCGCATAAAACGCGATTCATCATAAACCGTTTTGATATGCTGAAAAAGTTCGCGGCCAAATTTCTCGACTAAGGCTTCATGCGAAGCGCCATTTTCCAACCCCCACAAAATTTGGTCTGCAATTAGAAAAGAACCCAAGAGTTCTTCTTTATTATTCACCCCGGGAATAATATCTGGGTCAGCCGGTTTTTGCCGGATTTTCACAGGAACACCTAGATATTCAGCTAAAACTTCCACCTGACTGCGGAAGAGATGGATCACGGGCATCACATCCGCACATTGATCACAGCCCCATTGGGCGAAGGTACCCGTCAATAATTCAGTTTTGTTAGCCGCCCCCACGACCATCAAATTATGAATATTGGCATAGTGGTAAATCTTCACCATCCGCAGGCGGTGTTTGATCATCCCATAGGCGTTTCCCTTGGCAACCAAAGAATTGGGTTTGGGACTAAAGCGAGCAGCCAATACATTTTCCGCCGTCAAATTTTCTACCTTTTTGCCAACTTGAACCAGAATTTCTTTGAGCTTTCGTCCGGGTGCAAATCGCAGTGGCAACAGGTCATAAACCCCGAGAGATTCTAAAGTTGGAGAAATATCTTCGCACTGGAAAATAAGCCCTAAATTTGCCGCTATTTTGGCTGCATCTTGGCGATGGTGGCTTTTGCTATCTCTGTCGGGTAAATTGAGCGCATGGATTTGGTCACGGTCAAAAGCACGCGCTAATAAATAGGCCACCGCAGAGGAATCTAGACCCCCACTCAAACCAATGACGACTCCCGCACGCTGCAATTTTTGAAAACGTGCGGTCAACAATCGGATGATCTCCACCTCAGCTGCAGCGGGATCAAAACCGATGGGGGTGTTTTGAAGTTTCATATTTCTAGGCGCGGCGCAAACTTAAGCTAGATCAAAATCCAACGTTTAATGGCACAAAAAATGCATACAGAATCAGAAAACCGAGACTAGTGAGACTTAAGGACAACATCTCTCGTCAAAAAGCTCACATAGAGTGGTAATTCGATTATACTATGGATAATTTATTAATAGAACACGTGTACTAAAAAATAGGATTTTGTGCTACAATGAGGGCAAATCCTTATATTGAATGAACATTTAGCCTTGGCCCATGCCAAGGGGAGGTTTATTATGGAAAATTTTTCAGCCTGGATCAGCCCAGCAATTTGGGGAATGGTGGTCCTAAACTATGCATTTTGTTTTGTATTAGGCCGTGAAATCGCCAAAGATCGCGGCTATCCGGAGGAAAAAAGTCTGGTTTTAGGGATCCTGGGTCCCATCAGTTTAGTCCGGTTTGGCCTTGAAATGCTCACCAGCACCGATTTACGGGAGGCTTTACCACTCGGTTTCACCCAGCAACCCCAAGACCAGCCCCCGATGCAACCCAGCACGGACGAGTATATCAACCATCCCCGGTTCCCAGAGATACTCAACCTCGCCTCCCAAGATGAAGCTACCGCCATTGCCTTAATCGATCAGGAGTGGGAGAATAATCCCAACGGAACCATCGACCAATGGATCGAAACCGCGCTTCAAAATTTCGCTAACGACCAAAAAGACCACCAATTCCAATATTCGGTCGCGCAATACGATTGAGAATCAAAATATGGAACCAACCATCACAGCAGAAATCGTTGAACTCCACCAGTTTTTCCAGGATTGGTTTAATGGCGTTTTAGAAAACCAACCCGAAAATTTTTCTCGATTGGATACTGCCCTGGCCCCGGAATTCAAGATGATCACCCCGGGTAGTGCGTTGATTGAGAGGGCGCCGCTCGTAACAGGATTGCAAGCGGCGCATAATACCCGCAATGGGATGCGGATTTGGATTAAGAATGTGATCCTCCAACACCAAATCGGAGACATCTTCATCGCCACCTATGAGGAATGGCAAGAAATTGAAGGCCAGGTATCAGCCCGATTAAGCAGCGCTACCTTCAAAATCCAGGCAGACGCGCCAAATGGAATTGAGTGGGTCCATCTCCATGAAACCTGGATAGATATCAAATAGCCAATATCACTCACCAAATTTGACTATTTTGAGTACAATACGCGCATATTCTTGATTTGGAATGATTATGCGCGTTCCCAATGTTAACACCCTCGACCTAAATTTTCACGGCGTCCCGACTTCGATCGGAGTTTTTCTCATCCCCCATGATAACGGCGGGATTCTCATCGAATGCGGCCCGGGGTCAACCATCCCGGCATTAACCACCGCACTCGCCACCCACAATCTGACACCTGCCCAGATCACAGACGTTTTTGTCACCCACATCCACCTCGACCACGCTGGGGCGGCGGGCTGGTGGGCCCACCAGGGAGCAAACATTCACGTCCATGAAGTTGGCGCGCCCCATTTGCTCAATCCTGAAAAATTGATTGCCAGCGCCACCCGGATTTATGGCGATCAAATGGATACCTTATGGGGTGAATTCTTACCGGTCTCTAAAGAAAATATTAACCTCCTTACTGATGGAGACGAAATCCAGGTCGAAGATTTGATGATCAAGGCCCTCGACACCCCCGGTCACGCCCGGCATCATATGTCTTATATCTTCAACGGGGTTTGCTTCACGGGCGATGTCGCTGGCTGCCGTCTGCCAGGGATCAGAGCCATCCGCTTGCCCTCCGTCCCCCCTGAATTCCACATCCAATCCTGGCGCGAAACCATCCAAAAACTCCAGCGGGAAGAGATCCAGTTCATCGCTCCGACTCATTTTGGCCTTCACCCCGATCCCGACTGGCACCTCTCCGCCCTGGCCCAACGCCTCACCGAAATCGAAGCTTGGATACGCGCCAAATTACCTCACATACCAGACCGTGAGACCTTACGACGAAAATATGCCAATTGGGTCACTCAACAAGACCAAGCCTCGGGCGTTCCCACCGATTTGATTGCCGCTTACGATATCGCCATCTCATCTGAAATGTCTGCCGATGGCATTTGGCGTTACTGGCATAAATTTGGAGCAAAAAACTGATCCGATTGTTTATTGCAAAATTTTGACCCCGGTTATTTGACAATAGCCGGGGTCTTTTTTTCAGAACATGAGTTCTAGATTAATGTCTCGCCTCACAAGTTAATATTATGATATTATTGATAAATATTGTTATATTTATCATTTGGAGGTGAAATGATGAAATATCAGGTTGAAGTTGACTTGGACCTGCCCCGGGAAAGGGTCATCGAACTTTTTGATAGTGCTGAAAATTTATTCAAGTGGCAGCCGGGATTAACCAATGTCGAGCATGTGAGTGGTGATCCCGGTCAGGCTGGGGCGAAAACAAAACTCTCATACGATACCAACGGACGCAAAATGGAAATGGTCGAAACGATCATTGAGCAAAATTTTCCTGAGACCTTCTCCAGTACTTATGATGCCAAAGGGGTTCATAACATCATTGAAAATCATTTTATTGAAGATGGTACGGATAAAACCCGGTGGGTGATGGATTCGGAATTTCAATTCAGTGGCTTCATGAAAATCATGGCTTTCTTTATGAAAGGGGCGTTCCCAAAACAAACCTTAGAGAGCATGAATAGCTTCAAAAATTTTGCAGAAGGCGCATAAAATTTTTACCGCCGAGAACGCTAGGCGTACAAAGCCCGTACGCAGAGATCTCAAAAAAGTTTTGAATTATCTTCGCGCTTTTTGTGATCTCTGACGTTAAAAAATGTAATAGTAGCAACCCAATAAGGAAAAATAATGGCTCAATACGTGATCGTTTATCTCGGCGGTGACCAACCGTCTAACCCGGAAGAAAGTCAACAACATTTTGCCAAATATCAGGGATGATTGAATTCTCTCGGCGCGGCGGCCATCAGCCCCGCCAATCCTTTTTAAGGATACTCATACTGTAAAACCTGATGGATCGGTTAGTTCCGGCAGTTCCACCGCGATGTCCGGTTACACCATTCTTGAAGCTGCATCAATGGAGGCCGCGTTGGAAATCACGAAAGCCTGTCCATTCCTTGAGATCAACGGAACATTAGAAGTTTCCGAATTAATCAAGATGTAAGCGTTGAGCGGTTTTCACCCTACATTTAGCGAACGATATAACCGCACAACCTTAGCAAATTAGAGTTTCAATTTGGATATTGCGTGAATGAAAACCTTAATTTGCTTTATCAAAACAGACGGAGGATAATACATGCCCATTACTCATGTCGGAACTTTATCGATATTTGTCAGCGATCAGCACCGCGCTAAGGATTTTTACGTTAACAAGTTGGGGTTCGACCTGCGTACCGATGCAGAACTTTACCCTGGCGCAACCGCCCGGTGGATCGCAGTCGCCCCCAAAGGGGCTGAAACTGAGATCATTCTCTATCTCCCCGATGAGAATTGGGCCCATTACAAGGGTGTGGTTGGCAAATCTCAAGCCCTCACCCTGGCGGTCAATGATATTCAAAGCTTGTGTGCGGAGCTTAAGGCCAAAGGGGTTGAATTTGTCCAAGAACCAGATGTCCAACCTTGGGGTACATTTGCTACTTTTAAGGATTCCGAAGGGAATCACATTTTAATTGTGGAACAACCCCAAGGATAATCATGGAAATAACCAAGGATACCCGCGTTTCCGATATTTTAGATAAATATGGTGATATTGCTGATGTGATGGAAGTTCTTGGTGTAAAACGGGTGAGCCGATATTCGTTTCGGCGGATGTTGACGAAGGTTATCACAGTTGAACGGGCGGCGTTCGTGCATCGAGTACCTCTAGATGAATTTCTCGAAAAGTTGCATCAGGCAATTGAAATGCAAACACAAAAAAATCGAACTGGATCATGAAAAAATTTTTTTCCTCCTGTTAATTTTCGTACTGACGGCCTGCGGAAGTTCAGCTCCAACGGTCGAATACCCCAACTTGGATATCGCCCCCAAAGATGATCACTTGGGCAAAGCCCCCGAGTTGACCAACGAAATTTGGCTCAATACCGATCACCCTCTGCGGCTGGCTGATCTGCACGGTCAAGTGGTCCTGCTGGAGATGTGGACCTTCGGTTGATATAACTGTGTGCGCACAATTCCCTCGTTGAGAGAATTTCACAGTAAATATTCCGACCTCGGTCTAGTCGTCATTGGCAATCATTACCCCGAATTTGTTCACGAACGTGATCTCGATAATCTCATAGTGGCTGTCGAGCAACTGGAAATCGAATACCCCGTCGCCCAAGATAACGACCGCGCCACCTGGGCCGCCTACAACAACCGTTTTTGGCCGACAACTTACTTAATTGACAAGTGGGGGAACATCCGCTACAAACACATCGGCGAGGGAGCGTATGATGTCACCGAAAATGCGATTCTCGCCCTTATTGCTGAACCTTATCCTTAAAATCCCAGCGGTAGGTTTTCTCATCCATCCGGGTGCTATAATCTGATTCAAGCATAAACCAAACACGGCGCCAGGAGGTTAGGGATGAACCAATACAATCTGGGGTTTGCACAAATCGATCCACAGCAACCGGTGGTCGCCGGTTCTTTCACCACAATCGAATTTACCTATACCGCCGGTCACCCCATCGATGATTCGGGCTATCTAAAAATTGCGTTCCGCAGTGTCAGCGATGTGGGCGCGCCCCAATTTGATCATCCGGAAAATCCCAACTTTTGCACAGTCATGACGAATGGGGATTGTGAGATTGAGCCGCGGTGGGATCCCAGAGGCCATATCCGTCCCTGGACCCGGGCCTTATTTTTGCAGATTCGCCGCGGCTTCCTCGCTGCTGGTGACCAAATCACAATCATTTTTGGGGATAAATCCGGGGATTCACCGGGTTGGCAAATGCAAACCAGTGTGAACGAAATCTTCGAGTTCAAAACGCTGGTAGACCCCATTGCTACCTACCAGTTCAAAGAACTACCAAAATCCCCACAACTAACCATCATTCCTGGGAACCCAATCCGCGCGGTTTGCATCGCACCTTCTCAGGTGAGTGTAAACCAAAAATTTAGTTATCACCTGAAATTGGAAGATCGGTGGGGAAATCCCACTCAAAAACCGCAACGCGTTATGCATTCAGGTTTTAAGGACATCGGGGTGCAGACCGTCTCAGCCACCCATGCTTCGACAGGGTTATCTGCCAGCAGCAATCCGATAGAAGCGCTACCAATCCACGCTGACACCCACCGTTATTGGGCCGACTTCCATGGCCAATCGGGGGAAACAGTTGGAGAACGAACAATTCAGGATTATTTCACTTTCGCCCGCGATTATGGCATTTTGGATATTTCGGCCCATCAAGGCAATGACTTTCAAGTCACGGATGAATTTTGGGGCCGGGTTAATCAAACCACGCGCGATTTTTACGAACCAGGTCGGTTTGTCACATTCCCCGGATACGAGTGGAGCGGAAACACCCCGTTAGGAGGGGATCGTAACGTCTATTTTGAGAGTGAAGGGGGGCAAATCGCCCGCAGTTCCACTGAATTGTTGCCTGGTAACCGCTCAGAATTTATGGATGCGCCGACCGCAACCGACTTATTTGAGTTTTTAGCTACTCAAAAAAATCCCAAAGCCTTCTGTTTTGCCCATGTGGGCGGCCGCTATGCTGATATCACCAGCCATGATCCAGAAATTGAGCTCGCCGTTGAAATCCATTCCGCGTGGGGCACCTTTGAGTGGCTGTTGGAAGCAGCGTTAGAAAAAGGTTACCGAGTTGGCATTTGTGCCAATTCGGATGGCCACAAATGTCGCCCTGGCGCATCCTATCCTGGGGCCAGACATTTTGGATCGCTGGGTGGCTTGACCTGTGTATTGGCACCTGAATTGGATCGAGAGAATATCATTGCTGCCCTCAAAGCCCGGCATTTCTACGCCACGACCGGCAATCGCCCATTGTTGGACGTTCACCTGACAACTGGGAAAGGATTAACATCCATGATGGGCGATATTGTAGAAACCAGTGCTACAGAAGCAACCCTGAATTTTCGAGTGGTCGGCACAGCCCCCATTGAAAGCATCGACATTATGAATGGCTTGGAAACTATTCAAACGCTGCGACCGCACCGCGTGAAAACAGCAAGTACGCGCCTCAAAGTGGTATGGCAGGGTGCCCGAGTGCGCGGCCGAGATCGTTTGGTGCAGTGGGATGGGAATCTCAAAATCGAGGGAAATTCAATTTTAGCAGTTACCCCCATCAATTTTTGGAATGCCAATCAGCCCGTAGAAATAATTAACGCTCAACAGCTGGCCTGGAAATCTACCACGACTGGCGGGTTAGCAGGACTCATTTTGAATTTGGAAAATCCCAATTCTGGCCAGATAGCCATTAAAACCCATCAAGGTCAAATTGAATGCGATCTCAACGTGATTGGCTCCAACCCCCTAATCTGGGAATACGGGGGGCTTCAGAAAGAGTTGAGGATATATCGTCTCTCTGAACAGCCCGGTTCAAGAGACTTCTCATTTACAATGCCCGTTACTGACTTACACCCTGGAGATAACCCGCTGTATGTCCGGGTAACGCAGGAAGATGGGCATATGGCTTGGAGTAGTCCTATTTATTTGGTGGTGTGAGAAACTATTTATCAAACTTCAAAGCGATTTCGTGCAACGGCACAGCCATACCCGCGACCATAAAATATATTTCATCCGCAATGGCAGCCAGTTGCTGGTTGGCCCGCCCGAGTAAATCGCGATACACCCGCCCGAGGGGATACGGTGGCACCAAGCCCAAACCGACCTCATTTGAGACAATGATCCAATCTGCTGGCGATCCATCGATAGCAGTCATGATTGCTGCCAACTCCCCCTCCAGGGCCGCGGCGAACTGGGCTTCATCGGGATGGTCGGCATCACCAGAAAAATTCATAAAAAGATTGTTGACGAGGAGGGTCAGGCAATCAAGAAGGACGATCTCAACATCTGCTAAATGATCCTGGACGGCAGCCCCAACCCCTGTGGGGGATTCAACGGTGTTCCAGGAAGTGGGTCGTTGTTTTTGGTGGTTTTCAATCCGCAGTTTCATCTCATCGTCAAAAGCGATCGCGGTGGCGACATAGAGAACGCTATCACTGCGTTGCGCAGCGAGTTTTTCGGCCAAGGTTGATTTGCCACTGCGAGCACCGCCCAAAAGTAATGTTAACTGCCCCATATCATGGCCTCCAATTTTTCCATATCCAATACAGATTCGACCGTGTCACTTAAATAAGTCAGCGAGGCCGCGAAAGGATCTTCTTGAACTTCATTGGCATTCTGTGAATCCCAGTCCAAACTTTCCAACCAGGCCCGCCGCAAGTTGTGATTGGCGAACAAGCCATGAATATAACACCCCCAGACCCGTCCAGACGGATTCTGCGCACCATCTACAACTTGCACGACCGAATTATTGCGAGATTCGATTTTCAACCAGGGGGCGCTGCCTGTCGTCCGGCCCATATGAATTTCGTAGCCGGAGATGGTTTGCCCATTTATTTCTCTTAACCACCCGATATCCGTAGTGATTTTGGCCACAGCTTGGAAAGTTGCTTTTTCACCTGCAAATGTGGTCTCGATTGGGAGTAAACCCAACCCAGCAGTATGTTCATCCCGCGATTCGATCTGATTGGGGTCTAAAATTGTTTGTCCCAACATCTGATAACCACCGCAAATTCCGACCACCACGCCACCTGCGGCGGCATGAGCCTGAATGGCCTGATCCAAACCTCGCGAACGAATCCATTTCAGATCGTTGACGGTACTCTTGGTGCCGGGAATAATGATCGCATCGGGCCGCCCCAAGCGTTCCACCGAGGTCACATAGCGGACCCGGACATCTTTTTCGGTCACTAGCGGATCGAAATCATCGAAGTTGGCGATGCGGGGCAGATGGATGATGGCAATATCGATGGCCGCGGAGGTATCCAGGCTCACCGGGGATAGGTTTTCGAGAGAAACCGCATCTTCATCAGGGATGTGGAGATCATGGAGGTAGGGCATTACCCCTAAAACCGGCACCCCACCCTGCTCTTCCAGGATCTGGATGCCATCTTCAAACAGAGTGATATCCCCCCGAAATTTGTTGACGATGAAACCTTTCAGCAATTCCTGCTCATCGGGCGGCAGCAACCAATAAGTTCCCAAAAGCTGGGCAAAAATTCCCCCCCGGTCGATATCACCGACTAACAGCGTGGTAGCATCGGCATACTTCGCCACTGACATATTGACAATGTCTCCAGGTTTAAGATTAAGCTCGGCCGGACTGCCTGCCCCCTCAATGATAACCAACTCATACTCATCCCGCAGGCGATCCAACGAAGTAGTCACGTAACGCCAAAGTTCATCCTTGCGAGGGTAGTAATCGCGGGCTTCGAGCACGTGCCAGGGTTTGCCCATCACGACCACCTGGGCCCGGGAATCGGCCTCGGGCTTGATCAGGATGGGGTTCATGTCAACGTGGGGGTCCAGTCCCGCGGCCGCGGCCTGAACAGCTTGAGCGCGGCCGATCTCTGAGCCATCGGGACACACCGCGGCGTTATTGGACATATTTTGAGCTTTATAGGGGGCTACTTTGATGCCTCTCCGGGCAAAGGTATGGCAGAGGGCGGTCACCAGCAGACTTTTTCCGGCCGAGGAGCTGGTTCCAACGAGCATGAGGGTTTTAGCGGGCATTTCTCTACCCTACATCTAGGATGCAAATGATCAGTCATGGTGTAGACTCTTGT
>CAYVQU010000181.1:0-10300 GCA_964453155.1 uncultured Anaerolineales bacterium
TCGTGAAGGTGGTCTGACCGTTGGCGCTGGTGTTATCACCGCGATTGAGAAATAGAAAGGCTGCGCTCAAACGAGCGTGGATGAGTGTAGCAAATGTCTGGAAAAAGAGGCGTCCGCCCCGTAGTAACGATGGCCTGCACCGAGTGTAAAGAACGCAATTACACCACGGAAAAGAACCGCCGTAACGATCCGGGTCGACTTGAACTGAAAAAATTCTGCTCCCGTTGCCGTAAACATACACCGCATCGCGAGACCCGCTAGTCGGATTAGTCTGATGGTCTAATTGGTCTCAATTGTCAGCAAAAGACAGATAAGACCCGTTAGACCAATCAGACTAAATGACTATTTAGGCGAGTAGCTCAATTAGGTAGAGCAACGGTCTCCAAAACCGTAGGTTGTGGGTTCGATTCCTGCCTCGCCTGCCTAGCAGATAACGCCGTCCTCCTGAAATTTGAGAGGCGGCGTTTTCTCCGCAAATGGTAGTATCCAGGTGACAGTCACTTGTTTATCGATCGATACTACTTACCAGTGAAAGTGATTGTCACCTTCGTAGATACTATGAGATCGTAAATAAAACGGGTTTTCCCAAAACCCCAAGGAGATTTACGTGGCAAAGTCTAACAAAAAGAAGAAATCCCAACCTAAGCAGGTCAAAGGTGTTCGCAAGTTTTACCGCGAAACCATTGGCGAATTGCGCAAAGTGACCTGGCCTACCCGTTCGGAGGCTAAAAACTTGACCATTATCGTGATTGCGGTGATGTTCAGCATGAGCGCATTCTTAGCGATTGTGGATTATCTCTTCTCACGTTTATTTGCTCTAATTCTGGGAGCCTAGGAAATTCCTAAAATCAGGCTCTTAGAGAAGTGGATACCGCATGGACGAGTTCGACCAGAATGAAAACCAATTAGAATCGGCAGCCCCGCAAACTGAGACTGCGACTGATGCCATTCCCGATGATGGTCGGGCTTGGTATGTTGTGCATTGTTATTCTGGTTATGAGAAGAAGGTGCGCCACAACCTGGAGCAGCGGATCGACACCATGGGCATGAAAGACAAGATTTTTGATGTCGTGGTGCCCACCGAGGAAGAAATTGAAGTCAAAGAAGGCAAACGCCGGACAGTGGAACGCCGCGTCTTTCCTGGATATATCCTGGTCAATATGGTTATGACTGAGGAATCCTGGTATGTGGTTCGCAATACCCCCGGTGTTACCGGTTTCGTTGGGATGGGCAACACCCCCACCCCCCTGCGCCCCGAAGAAGTCGCCCATATTGTCAAGCGGATGGAAGCCGATGCCCCGCGCATCAAAGTTACCTTCCGCACTGACGAACGCGTCCGCATCATTGATGGTCCCTTCAACGATTTCCACGGCACGGTTGCCGAAATCGATATGGAGCGCGCTAAAGTCCGAGTGATGGTCAATTTCTTTGGCCGCGAAACACCGGTTGAATTGGACTTTTTACAAGTAGAGAAAGCCTAAGTGTTCGTGTTGGGCGGGTCGGTCTGGAATTAAAGATCAACGGATTTGCCGCCCAACCTAAGCAAATTCCGGTTCGAGCTTGATTTTTAACGAAGAAGCTGACCGGAATTTGCACAGAGACAAAATTAATAATTTAATGCCCGTGGGAGGATGGTGACATCCGCAAAGCTGGTGTAGAACCCGGGCAGTTGGGCAAAATCGAGCTGATTGGGAAGATCGTTTCCCTGCCCAACTGCTAAGTGTTGCGGGCCAATAGAAAGCCTCAATAGTGCTTCCCCCGCAACACCAGCCTACCACCAAGGAGAAAAAAATGGCAAAGAAATTAAAAGCAGTTGTAAAGTTGCAGATTGCGGCCGGTCGGGCCAACCCTGCACCCCCCATCGGTCCGGCTTTGGCCGCCCATGGGATCAACCTGATGCAGTTCTGTAAGGACTACAATGCCCGCACTTCCAGCCGGATGGGTGAGATTGTCCCTGCCGAGATCAGCATCTTCACCGACGGTTCTTACCGCTTCATTCTGAAAAGCCCCCCTGCTTCCGTCCTGCTGAAGAAATTTGCAGGTATCGAAAAAGGTTCTGGGGAACCGAACCGTGAGAAGGTTGGTAAAGTCACCCGCGATCAGGTTCGTGAGATCGCCGAAATTAAAATGAAAGACCTCAACGCTATCGATATTGAAGGTGCCATGCGCCAGATCGAAGGCACCGCCTTGCAAATGGGCATCGAGGTTGAAGGATAATCACCCCGTGGGAGGTCGTTTTCGACCGCCAAGCTAGTGCCGGTTGCAAAACCCCTAGCCCTACCACCAAGGAGTTATAAATGCCGAAACACGGAAAGAAATACCGAGCCGCTTTAGAAAAATTTGACCGGCAGACCGAATATACGCCGGATGAAGCTTTGGCCCTCGCCAAAGATACTTCGACCACCAAATTCGACTCCACCGTTGAAATTCACATGCGCCTGGGGGTTGACCCCCGTCATGCGGATCAGCAGGTGCGTGATGTTGTCGTGCTGCCCAATGGTTTGGGTAAAACCGTCAAAGTTTTAGTCTTTGCCCAGGGTGAAGGCGCTAACGCCGCCCGCGAAGCCGGAGCCGATTTCATCGCTGATGACGACGCCATGATCAAGAAAATCCAGGATGGCTGGACTGATTTTGATGTCGCCATCGCCACCCCCGATATGATGGGGAAAGCTGGCCGTTTGGGTCGCATTCTTGGCCCGCGTGGGCTGATGCCCAACCCCAAAGCCGGGACTGTCGTTCCTCCCCAAGATTTGGATCGGGCCATTAATGAAGCCAAGGCCGGACGGGTGGAGTTCCGCGTCGACAAGACCTCTAATATCCACGTTCCGATTGGTAAGGCTTCATTTGAAGCCGAAAAGCTGCGCGAAAATATGTCCGCTTTGATGGATGCGATCAAGAAGGCTCGCCCTGCCGCGGCCAAAGGCGCTTACATCCGCAGCGTGACCTTGAGCACCACCATGGGGCCCGGTATCAAAGTTGATCCCTCCCAGGCTCAAAGCATGGAGGAAACTGAGTAAATTTACTCACCCTAAACATTGTAAAT
Organism: uncultured Anaerolineales bacterium; assembly: GCA_964453155.1. Classification (GTDB taxonomy): domain Bacteria; phylum Chloroflexota; class Anaerolineae; order Anaerolineales; family UBA11858; genus CAYVQU01. The sequence goes on from CAYVQU010000181.1 coordinate 3,044, forward strand.
ACCTTCGCTGAAGACAGCAGGTGTTTGGCGCTAAAAAGCAGCGCTGGGCTTAATTCCCTGCCGAGGTGGAGACTTGTGAACAAGTTGGACTTGCCGAATAAGTCTTTGCCTAGCGAGGTAAAGACTTATTTTTATGAAAGGAGGTTTAGTCCATTGGCTATCTCAAAAGAGAAAAAGAACGAAATTGTAGCGCAATATGGTGAGTGGTTAGATAAAAGCCAGGCCGTCGTTTTCACCGAGTACCTCGGTATGACCGTGAAAGAGATGGATGATCTGCGCGCCAAAGTACGGGAAGCTGGCGGTGAATTTCACATCGTCAAAAATACCCTGATGAAACGTGTTCTCGTCGATGCTGGTCGTGAAGTTTCTGACGAAGATTTCGTTAACACCACAGCTGCCAGCTTCGCCTTTGATGATGCCCCCGCGCTGGCAAAAGTGGTATCTGATTTCGCGAAAGAATCTGATTTCCTCAAAGTCAAAGCCGGTTATCTCGAAGATAAACTGATGAGTGCGGCCGAAGTGAATGCTTTGGCCAACGTCCCGCCGTTGCCCGTCATGCGTGCCACCCTGTTGAGCACCATCCTGGCCCCGGCTTCGCAACTCGTTCGGACCCTGTCCGAGCCGGGTCGCTCTGTGGCGGCTGTCCTTCAGGCTTATGCCGAACCCGCCCCTGAAGCTGCGTAGAACGTGAAGCGTGAGGCGTGATTTTTGTCGCACCTCGCACGCACAAAAATTGAACTAACAAACTAGCTAACCAGCTAATAAATAAAAAAAATAACAAGCCTATACAAGGAGTAATACAATGGCTGATCTGAATAAATTAATGGACGAGCTGAGCGAACTTTCTGTTCTCGAGGCTGCCGAATTGGTAAAACTGTTGGAAGAAAAGTGGGGCGTTTCCGCCGCCGCTCCTGTTGCCGTTGCCGCCGCTGGCCCTGCCGCTGCTGCTGACGCCGAACCCGAAGAAGAAAAGACCGAGTTTGATGTCATCATCAAAGACGCTGGCGCCAAGAAAATTGACGTCATCAAAGCTGTCCGCCAACTCACCAGCTTGGGTCTCAAAGACGCCAAAGAACTGGCCGAGACCGCCGGTGCCAAGGTTATGGAAGCTGTCGGCAAAGACGTTGCCAACGACGCCAAGGAAAAACTCGAGGCCGCTGGCGCGACCGTCGAACTGGCGTAGTTTTACACTATTACCATTAGAACCCTGCAGTGTATCTGCGGGGTTCTTTTTTTAAGAGATAGTTCGTAAGTTAGCATCCCGAGCAGATTAGGAGAAGGGAGATCGTATCGAGGGGTGCGAGAATACCAAGCGAATTTGGATCGTCGCACCCTTCGATATTCCCGAAAAAGAGCCGGTCTACTCAGGATGCTTGGCTATTAGTCGCCTTTTTACTTTTGTAAGGGCCTGTGGTATATTTTCTCTACTGGTAATGGTCCAGGCGGAGGTAATCATGAGTGCGCGAATTCTTGTAATTGAAGACGATGAAGGTATCCTAAAGTTATTACGTCGCGGCTTGGCCTATGAGGGCTACACTGTAGATGTGGCCACCGATGGTCAGACTGGATTGATTTCAGCCCGTGATACGCCTCCCGATCTGGTTATTCTAGACTTGATGCTCCCAGGGATCGATGGTCTTGAGGTTTGTCGCCGCCTACGGGCGGGAGGGGATGTGCCCATATTAATGTTGACAGCCAAAGACGGGGTGTCAGATCGGGTTTTGGGGTTGGATATGGGGGCGGATGACTATATGACCAAGCCTTTTGTGCTTGATGAAGTGTTGGCGCGGATTCGAGCCTTGTTACGCCGCTCACAGCCGACCAGTCGTCCTAAAGTGATGCGATTTGCAGATCTTTCTCTCGACACCGGTACCCGCCAGGCTATGCGGGGTGACCAGGTTATTTCCCTGACGGCCAAAGAATACGAGTTATTAGAACTTTTTATGCGCCACCCGCGCCAAGTATTAACTCGTGATGTGATCTTCGACCGGGTCTGGGCTTATGATTTTGGGGGTGCATCGAATATCATCGAGGTTTACATCCGCTACTTGCGGCAAAAGCTCGAGGCCAACGGTGAAGAACGATTGCTGCACACCGTACGCGGGGTAGGTTATGTTCTGCGCGAGCCAGATTGAGGCTTTGTCAGCAACCAAGTGCAATCTCTCTTCGGAAACCAGGAAATCGGGAAATTTTTCCATGCCTTCCTGGTTTCTTGATTATTTTCTAGCGCCCTGCTCAAATCGTCCTTATCATGAGCTTCATAACTAAAAAAATCGGCGTCCATCCGCGGTTCAAATAACTAATATATGTCTTTACGAGCACGATTAACTCTTCTGTATTCATCATTAGTTGGAGGGATATTATTATTATTTGGATTCGTGGTTAATCAATTGGTCGGGGTGATCCTGATCGACCAGATCGATAATATCCTGGCGCAAACGGCCCAAGAACTCATTCCACTGACTCAATCTACTGCTGTTGGGGAGCTAGAATTGTTGCCAATCCCAACTTTGGATTTGGCGACCAATGTTTATTACCAACTTTGGCACCGTGATGGTCGCCTGATTGATGAGTCTCCCGACTTAAGAGGGTTGCAGCAACCCTTGGATCCCCTCGCTCAGCAAGCATCGGAACCAATTTATCGGGATGTCTATCTATCCAATGCGCATTTGCGAGTGTTGAGTGTGCCGCTTTCTATCGGGCCGCGCCCGGTAGGCACTTTTCAATTGGCGGCTAACCTGGCGGTTGTGGATGCCACCCAGAAGAATCTGTTAACTATTCTCCTTTTGGGGACGATTGTTTCGGTGGGTATCGCCGCCCTGTCGGTTTCGATAACCACTTTTCAATCCTTGGCCCCCTTGGGACGCGTAACGCAAACGGCAACTCAAATTACCCGGGCCGATGATCTTTCTCAACGGATTCCCTATTCTGGCCCCGAGGCGGATGAAATTGGCCAACTGATTACGGCCTTTAATGAAACCCTCAGCCGGTTGGAAAACCTGTTCCACTCACAGCGCCGATTTGTGGCGGATGTCGGGCACGAATTGCGCACCCCTCTGACCGTGATCAAGGGGAATGTGGACTTGATGCGAAAATTGGAATGCGGGGATGTTGATTCACTCGACAGCATTGATGCTGAAGTAGACCGCTTGAACCGGTTGGTAGGAGATTTACTCCTGCTGGCTCAAGCTGAATCAGGCCGCTTACCGCTGGACCAAAGTATTGTTGAATTGGATACGTTATTGCTAGAAGTTTTGGGCCAGACCCAGGTTTTGGCTGCTAATCGTTTGGATCTGCAACTTGGTGAAATTGATCAGGTTTTGGTCTGTGGAGATGGGGACCGGCTCAAGCAAGTCATGATCAATTTGGTGGGAAATGCTATCAAATATACACCGGCTGGCGGACGCGTGATTGCTGGAATCGGTAAAAACGACGAACGGGCCTGGATTACAGTTGAGGACAACGGCCCGGGCATCCCAGCTGAAGATTTACCCCATATCTTTGAGCGATTTTACCGGACTGAAAAGTCGCGGACTCGCTCGAAAGACGGCAAAGGATTTGGGTTAGGTCTATCGATCGCTTATTGGATTATTCGCCATCATGATGGGGAGATCGAAGTTGAATCGGAAGAAGGGGTCGGTACCAAATTTCGGGTCTGGCTACCCCTCGCGACGGAGAATTGTCGCTAAATTCTCTTGGCTGGCTTAAAAAACGCTCGCTTTTACCGGGTTCCCAAATAGTTTCCCGCACTCACACACAAACTGGCTCCACCGGCCCCCAACCATTCTTTGAGCCGAGCACTCGATTCTTTGCCCGCTTTGGCATCTTTGTAAATTCCGGTTCCCCAATAAGTATAGCGGATTGTTTCTGCAGGCCAGGCCGATTTAGGCCGCTTGGCACCGTTGATTCCGCCGTTATATCCGGCAAATGCCAATTGAATGCTCCCCCCGCCAGATTTAAGTGAATTCCGCAGATATGAAAGACCCCGTTTTGCATTTATCTTTGGTTTGTAGGGATTTTCGCCTTCTTGAAAATGATAGGGCATGACCTGAAACAAACCCATCGCTCCCGCCCCTGAACGAGCCCGCGGGTGCCCGCAGGATTCAATTTGCATTACCGTCGCAACCAGATTTGGGTCAAGATCCCATTCAGCGCTCCAGGCGACGATTTGCGGCTCCCAATATTGGATTTCAGGGGTGAACAAAGGCGCAATTTGGCCGGTCCCACCAGTGAATGCGCTTGATGTCACCGTAATCTGGCTCAATATGCAGGCCATGATCAGGCTAACAATAATGACCGCGATGGGAGGCAGGGCGATGGTATCAAAAAGAAAACCCCCGGACTGACCTCCGGGGGCCTTCTTGGACACAGGGTTCTTTGCAGAAGGTTTAGAACGAGGCATTGTATTAGGTAAATTTCGGGCAGAAGTTTATGTACCAGGTTTAGATTAGAGCCGAAATTTATAAGGTCTTTTAATTGGATAGGGTTTCAAATACTAAAACCGGTTTTGGCGGGAATTATCCCGATTTTGACTGCCCGAGAATGAAACCGGAGCATAGGTGGGTTCAATTGGGGTGTATTCTGGCTCATCAGATTGTTGCGGCTCCCGATTATATTGGGGCTGGGGTTTGGGGGCCGAACGATAAGACGAAGTGCTCATGCCGCGGCGGACAGGGAGAGAGCGGTTGCCAAGTGATGGCAGTGATCGAGAGCGGTTCTGCCCATTGCTGCGGTTGTTCGCTGGTTTGCGTTGCGTTGGGCGAGCAGAACGATTGGTCGTTCGCCGTTTAGCATCTTGGCTGAACAGCCGATCGCCAGCAATTGAAATCGTACCGATAATCAAAACTCGGATTAACCAGACCATCACGGCCACAAAAATGGGCACAACTTTGAGTAAAGTAGCCCGAGCCACGACCGCATTCCCCAGGGTTTGGTGGTTAAGGATGGCGATCGAGACGCCCCACCAGGTGAGCATGGCGTTCATCACCGCGGCCAGCATCCAGGCCCCAAAGAGATACCAAACCTCCGCTGGTTCGTCGGCACCCTGTTCAGGGGTGAACAACCGGGCGATTCCGGCAAAGTCGATGCCACAGAAGGCAATGGATAAAATCGTCGCCCAGCCGACGCCCAGAAACTTAAGATCGCCCAAGAGATCTGAAAGCGCAAAGTCGGTGGTGGAGTAGTTAAAGATCTCAAATGCCAAGAGGGCAGTTATGATCAGTAAGCCAAAGAGAAAACCGCGTTGCATTCGCAGTCGTCCAGAAAAGAATTTTGCATTTAACATAATGAGCCTCCTCCAAAAGGAAAAACCAGGGTCTTGCGGGGAGCCGCTAAGCTTTTGGGCTGTGCGGCTCCCTGTAAGAACCAATTAGGGTGGATAAGGCAGGTACCTGAACAAATAGAATATATGTTCTAATAATTGTTAATATAGATCATTTGTTCTAAAAAGTCAAGACCCAATTTCGCGCGACTTGCGTTGTGAAAGCGTTGCGGAAATTGAGGTAAAGATTGTGAGATATTGAGGGTATTGGGGGGGATAGTTTGATAGATTGTTGGTTACTAGCCAACAATCTATCAAACCAACCGGTTACGCTGTGAAGTAATCTTTTGGATACGGCCCCACTAACGGATTTTCATCTCGAACAGCCATGTAGACCGCGGTTTGGCCGGGGTAGTAGTAAATCCCATAGGAGGGACTCAGGATCAGCCCATCGTGTTCCGCATGGACGGTTCCCAGCGGTTTGCCCCACACATCCCGCATTTCGGCGATGGCGTCACCGGCTGTAACCAGATCGCCTGATTTGATCTGGTGAATCAAAATGCAAGCCTGATCAACGCGCAACGCCCGCGAACGCCGGACTTGAAAACCGGGATTGACGACTTTGATCCCCATGATGGGTTCCATTTCACCCGATAGCATCCCCGCCCAGCGGAGAACGTTGCGGGTGCCAACCACGGCGGCGTCTATGATGGCCTGATCTGGCATTAGGCCGCTGCCGAGCTCGACCGTGAAAGCTGGGACCCGTTTTAGGAGCAGCAACGCCCCCGAAGTCGAGCGATGGAGATTTTCATCGATGTATTTTTCAACCGGATATTCGGTGATGATCGTATGCCCAAAGGCTGCGATCATTTCCTCCAGTCGGGCTGAGAGCGTCTCGGCAGCGGTCTTGGTCTCAGCTTCGTCCGGACCGGGGCGGTACAAAACTCGATCACGAAACACAAACGGGATGGAATGGATGTAGGTGTTGTGATAGTCGATTAGATAATCGGCGGTGGCCAGCATTTCATCGAAGAGATGGGCATAGACCTGTTCGAGTGCCGAGGGCGGCTGTTTTTCGGGGTCGCGGTCCTGCTTTGGCGGACGGCCATCCGGCCACAAACGGTTGGGGTCGGTGGTATCGTGATACGGAACGCGTTTTTCGGTTCGCAATCCGGCGGGATTCAGGCCTGGAATGGCGATGATCGTCCCTTTTAATTGCGAAACCAGTTCTTCCGTGATGAGTTTATAAATCACCAATGGACCGGCGTGCTCGCTGCCGTGAATGCCGCCGGTCAGCCAGAAGCAGGGGCCGTCTTCCTGACCTTGAGCGATAATGACGGGTAAGAATTCGATGTGCCCGGTAGGATGGGTAAGTAGGTCATACTGGCCGTACTGAATCGTGCCGGGTTGCGATTGGGCGGTGCCGAGGGTTATCTGGGTAGGCATCTGCAGCTCCATGAAATCAACTTTGGTCGAAAGCCTGATTTTACCGCACTCATGGCAACAGAAAACGCCAACTTTTTGAAAAGTTGGCGTTTGAGAACAAGGTTGTAATTGGTTTACCAGGGACCGTTTGGACAGTACCAGGGACCACCTTCAACATGGTAGGAAGTGCCGTTATGGGAAAATTCGTGCCCACTCGGGTTGAATGACCAGTTGACGACCCCGGTCCATCCTGGCCGGGCATCACAATAGGCTTGGCGAGCTTCTTGGCCAGTGGTTGGTCCGACCGGCGCTGGCGGTTCTGGTTCGGGTTCATTGGCTTGTTGGGTTTCACACTCCTGGCCTAAGCCAGACAGAACCTGGCAGTAAACATTGCTAATGGAAGGGCCCAGCAATGACATTACAACAATCACAACCAGGCTGACCAAGACCATAATGAGGGCATATTCAACCAAGCCTTGACCCTTTTCGTGCAGTTGAGTAGATATTTTGTTCATAATTTTGTGTCATCTCAAAAAGTAGCGGTAGAACAGAAAATTAACGAAAAACATAGG
>CAYVQU010000182.1:0-10152 GCA_964453155.1 uncultured Anaerolineales bacterium
TCACAGACCCAACGATGGCGAACTGCCGCTGCTAATTCTGCATAAACTCTTATGTTCTCACGCTTTTTCTGTCTTCAACTGTTTTTTCGGCAAAGAAATGTAAAAAGTAGTGCCCTCGCCAGACACGCTTTCAGCCTGGATGGAGCCCTGATGACGGGTAACAATTTTGTGGCACACCGACAAACCGATACCACTACCCTCGTACTCGCTCCGGCCATGCAACCGCTGAAAAGGTAAGAAAATCCGATCACTAAATTCAGATTTAAATCCAATACCATTATCACGGACCATGATCTGCACATGATCTGGGTCGTGGTTGGTAGAATTGATCTCTACTGCTGGCTGGTTTCCGGGGGATTGAAACTTGAGGGCGTTGCTGATCAAGTTTTGGAAGAGTTGGTGCATCTGGGTTGCATCAGCTTCAATTACGGGCAGATCACCCATTGCGACACTACCCTGCGATTTTTCAATCTGGATTACCAGATCGGAAATGACATCTTGCAAAACCTCGGCCAAGTCTGTTTTTTGGAAGGGTTTCCCTTGGGTAGTAACCCGGGACAAATCTAATAAATCATGGATCATCCGCGTCCCGCGTTCGGCCGCGGCCTGCATCCGGGCCAGATAATCCTGACCGCGCTGATCTAGGCTGGTAGCATATTTGGATTCCAAGCGCCCGCCAAAAGCGGTGATCTTACGTAAAGGTTCTTGCAAATCATGGGAGGCGATATATGCAAATTGTTCGAGTTCCTCATTGGATTGGGCCAACTTGACAGCCAGCTGATTCAGCTCCTCGGTCGCTTTTTTGCGTGCACTGATATCTTCAATTACTGAGATCCCCACCGTGGGAATGCCCTGCTCGTCCAGTAACATCGTACTTGATAGGTTGCACCACACCGGTTGGCCTTTTTTATTCATCAACCGGACCTCGTGTGAATAGGTTTTTTCGCCTTCGAGCACCATCAATTGAATAACATCGGTCGTGCGTTGATAATCATCGGGGCTGGTAATTTCGATCATGGATTTATCTTGGAGCTCTTCGGTGGTGTAGCCCAGCATCGTACAGACCGCGGTGTTGGCTTCCAATATCTCAGCTCGGGAGCCTACAATGAGGATCCCTAACGGGCTGTTCTCGAACACGGCCCGGAAACGAGCCTCGCTGGCGCGGATGGTGGCTTCGATCACCTTGCTGTCGGTGATATCGTGGACGGTCCCTACCATGCGGATGGGCTGGCCCAGATCATCGAAATAAACCTTTCCAATTTCTTGGACGAACCGGATAGCCCCATTGGGTCGGATAATGCGATGCTCGATATCATAAGGCTGGATTTCAGCGATGGCATTCCCCACTGCGGTTTCGACGAAAGCGCGGTCTTCGGGGTGCACAATCTCCAAAAACGCGGCATACGTTGCTTCAAAGGCCTGGGGTTCCTGGCCCAAGATCCGATAGATCTCGTCGGACCAGGTCAGCGTTCCAGCTTGAATATCCCATTCCCAATTACCAACCTGCGCGATGGTCTGGGCTTCCATCAGACGGGCTTCGCTCTCGCGCAATGCGATTTCCAATTCTTTTTGAGCGGTGATATTGCGACCCACCCCTAAGATACTGCTGACTTCCTCGTTGTTGTCAAAGATCGGGGATAATGACGTCTGAAAATGTTTAACGCCCTCATCGGTATCTGTATACCACTCGTAAATCTCGCGTTCACCAGCCAAGGCCTTTTGGTTAGCCGCTTCATGGATCTCGGCGCGCTCAGGTCCAATAATTTCCCGTACCGTTTTTCCTAAAAAGTAATCTTTGGTCAACCCGGCATCCTCTATCCAGCGCCCATGGACCCCGCTGTGGCGTTGGTCTCGATCTAAGGTGTAGACCACATCGTCCATGGATTCAATCAGACCGCGGAACCGGGCTTCACTTTTCTGGAGTTCGGCCGTGCGAGCCGCGACCAGTTCTTCCAGATGATCGCGATGATTTTGCAGTTCTTCTTCGGCTTTTTTACGCTCAGTGATATCAATAGAACTATTGGCTAAAGCGTAGGGCTGGCCTTCGGCATCATACAATAAATATTTCGTCGCCAGGTAGGTTCGGCCAGAGGTGCCGCCCACTTCTTCCGAATAAAATGGGTCACCAGTATCCAGAACGTGTTGTTCTTTCGCTTCCCAAACCCCTAAACGCAAGTGCGGGAATAGTTCGTCGGTTGTTTTTCCAAGGACTTCTTCACCGCAGCGGCCGGTACGCTCACACCATTGGCGGTTGACCATGATGTAGCGCCCTTCCAGGTCCTTGACGTATACGGCCGCCGGGGTGTTGTCGAACATATCTTGGAGTTGTTGTTGGGCCTGGTAGGCAGCTTCTTCGGCTTGTTTCCGATCCGTAATATCGATGGAAGACGCAAAATAAATTTCTCGGCCAAGGTGATCTTGGCCCAGTCGGGCGTAGAGCAAAATATCAAATATGCTGCCATCCCTGCGCTTGGCTTTCAATTCCAAAGTGCAATGACCATCTTTTCTCAACAGTTCTCGAATTTTATAGATATCGTCTGGACAGGCACCGTGCGCTAAGGCCGAAGCTCCTAGAATGTCAGCCGCAGACTCATACCCCCACAATTCCACATAAGCCTTGTTGACATAAATGAATTCGCCCGCCTCATTTACAATCTCGAAGGCGTTGAGCGAATTTTCGATGGCCTGATTGGTGATTGCCAGTTGGGTTTCCATTTCCTTTTGTTCGGTAATATCAATACCAAAGGAAAAGGTTCCGACCACCGCGCCATCCTCAAGTATTTCATTATTCCGCCAACTAATTATCCGTTCTTCCCCAGATTTGGTCAGGATCGGATTCTCAAAAGTTTGGGAGCCGCCTCCGGAGATCAACCGTTGGAATTCATCCCACACCTGTGGAAACTGATCCTTAGGAACGATTACCTGGAACCAATTTTGGCCTTCTAAATCTTCTTTGGAATAGCCAGTAATTTCGGCCGCGGCCTGATTGAAGATAATAATTTCACCCTTTAGATCTAACCCCACGATGATCATGTTGGCAGACTCAATCAGTTTGGATGAAAACTCTCTGGCATTTTTTAGTGAGGTTTTCATTCTTTGCTGGGAAGTGATATCCCGAAAGATTCCCATAATTCCCCTGATTTCACCAGCTTCGTTTGTTACCGGTGTTTTTACGGTGCGGACAAAGATTTCCTGGCCATTGGCCCGATACGATTCTTCAATATCCTCCGTCGTCCCGGAGGTCATGATGCGGTGATCATCCTGGCGATATTTATCGGCTAGTTCTGGGGGGAAGAAATCATAATCGGTTTTGCCAACAATTTCTGCCGGTTGGATGCCTAAATCGTCTGCATAGTTTTGGTTACAACTCAAATAAACAGAATTTAAATCCTTAACAAAGACCTTGTGGGGTAAATGTGCCAATAAAGTCTTATAAAAATCCCCATCGTGGCCATTATTGTTAGGGTTTTCGCTTGAAAATGTGTCGGTATTCATCATAATTTCCGTGTCATTACCTGGTGGGGGGTATCCGGACTGATAACTACTGATCCTTTGAATTTGGACTGATACTTTTAAAACCTTCGGGCCAGTTCTCCATCTCAACTGCCTCATCTCGAGAAATGCACAACTCGCGAATAGCATGGGCGATCTGATCGATCGAGGCCTGTTTCAGTAAATAGGCATTAGCTCCCGCAGCCATCATTTCTTCGACTTTCCCGTTATCATTCAGGCTGGTGAGGGCCAAAATACACACCCTATGATCCAATTGCCGGATCGTTTTGGTTGCCTCAATCCCGTTTGACACCGGCATTTTGATATCCATCAGAATTACATCGGGCTGCAGTTGGGAATACAGCTGAACAGCTTCATTCCCATCACCCCCTTCCCCTAGCAACTGAAAATCGTCATGAAGCTCAAGGAAGAGGCGCAGGCTACGGCGAACCATATCATTGTCGTCGACGATCAAGATTTTGATGATAGAATTTTTTTCCATAATCGTTTCCAAGGGAATTTGTGACATGCTAACAGTTTAAAGTAAAAATCCCCCGGAAAACAGGAGCATCCGGGGGATTTTGAAGTGGATGGGTGGCTGATTTTTCAAGCGGCCCGGGGGGGCAAACTGGGTGCGGGGAATGCCCCGCGTTTTCCAGGCACAACTTATCTAAACTCTTATATTAATTTGTTCTCTATTGCTAATCGAACAGCATCTACGCGGTTCGCAACGCCCAATTTGTCCAGGATATTACTGACATGGGTTTTTACCGTCGAGCGGCTTATCGATAGGGTTTGGGCGATTTCGGGGTTGCTCAACCCTTCTACGAGTTGTTGCAAGACATCCAGTTCGCGCCGGGTGAGATCAAAACCCACCTCTGGCGGACGGGTGGCCGCCGAGATCAAAGCCTGGGTGGCCTCCGGCGAGAGAGTCGGCTTCCCAGCATAGGCGTTGCGAATGGCTCCAGCCAGTTCATCGATGGAGGCATTCTTAAGCATAAATCCCAACGCACCGCTTTGCAAAGCAGCTTGCACCAGATCCTCTTCCTCAAAGCTGGTCATGGCAACCACCCGGGTCTGGGGGTACTGCTTTACAATGGCTTTAGTCGCCTCCACGCCGTTCATTTCTGGCATCATGAGATCCATTAAAATGACATCTGGTTGAAGTGCACCACACATCTGAACGGCCTCGGCCCCATTGGCTGCCTCTCCAACTAATTCCAGATCATCAAAAGCCCCTAAGAACACCCCCAATCCCCTGCGAACCATTTCGTGGTCATCGACGAGTAGTACCCGGATGGGTTGTGGTGTTGTCATGAGTGTCCTTGCATTTCAATCGTGATATTGTTTGGCTTGTTGGTAAGTGGGGTGGCTGGTGTATTGCTACGGACGAACAACCATCCAACGAACCTGAATCATCGTTCCTTTGCCGGGTTGGCTGGCGATTTCCAATTCGGCGCCGATCGCCTCAGCCCGTTCTTGCATAATAGCTAATCCATGGTGACCAGGAGGTTGATCTGCCAGATCGAAACCGCGACCGTCATCCTGAATACGCAAGCTGGCCTGCCCAATCTGACTATCATAGTGAACAAATACTTGCTGGGCCCGGGCATGCTTGATGATGTTATTGAGGGCTTCTTGCGCCAGGCGGAAGAAGGCTACTCGCGAATCGAACGGCAAAGGTTCCTGGCCATCGATCGAAACCGTGATTTCGGCCCGGGTTCGGCCGGCAAATCCAGCAGCCAATTGCTGGAGTAATTCTGTCATGGCTGCGTTTTCTAATGCAGCCGGACGAAGTTCGAGTAACAGGTTGCGCATTTCGGCTAATGCGCCTTGGGTCAATTTTTGTAATTCTACCAGATTCGCGCGCACCAACTCGGGGCCGCGTTCCCATAATCGGTCCAGGGTTTGGGCGATCACGCTGGCCGAAAACAGGGTCTGGCTGACGGCGTCGTGCAGGTCGCGGGCTAACCGCTGGCGTTCTTCCAGGATGGCAGCTGATTCAGCTTGCGCGCGTAATTGGGCGCTGGCGATGATCGAACTCACCTGGTCAGCTACGGTGCGCATCAAATTGATTTCATCTGCTGAAAATTCGGGTTTCTGGCGTGGTCTAACAATGGCAACAACCCCGGTAACCGTTCCTTCAATCCGCAGCGGAAAGCCAGCAAACGGCCCAAAATTGAATTTTTTCGCATTGGCCGAAGCGCGCGCATCGGTAGCGACATCCTTAGCGATATTTTCTTTCCTGCTGCGGACCACTGCGGTAAGCAGGCCAGCAGAGTTTATGTCAATTGTTTGGTAGACCGCCACCATTTCGGGTGAGAGACCAATATTAGCCACCAGCGATAATGCATTTTCAGCATCATTTAACAGGAAAATGCTGGTAATGGGGTTTTTCAACTCGGTAGCAATGATCGAAAGGACCTGTTGGATGGTGGTATCTAAATCGGTAGTGGTATTGGCAACCGCGGCAACTTCGAACAGAATGGACAATTCTTGGGTGCGATCAAGGACGCGTTGCTCTAATTCTTCGGCATGCCGTTGAACTTGGGCCAGCAGTCGACCGTTTTGGATGGCGGCTGCGGCTTGGTTGGCAAAGGCTTGGGCCAGCGTGGCCTCCCGCACACCATATGCGTTCACGGTTTTGCTGTCCAAAGAGATAAAGCCTATTACTTCGTCCCGTGCGATGAGCGGTACTCCCAACCAACCGCGCACATAGTCGGTGCCGCCCCATTGACTAAAGCGGGGATCATTTTGAGCATCGGAGATTACCATCGCTTCCTGGTTTGTACGAATCACTGGGAAGAGGTCGTCATTCAGTGGGAATTGTTGTTGAACGACCTTGTCTGGGTTGCTCAGACCGCGGGCAGCCACCCCAAGGAGATAGTCGGCCTCAATCAAGAATACGGTACTGCTGTCAAACGGAACGACCCGGGCTAACCGCGTTAGGATTGATTCCAGAATTTCTTCCAGGTCCAGGGTTTGAGTCAGGGCCGCGGTTACCTGTGCCAAAGTCTCGGCTTCTTGGCGCCGTTTGATTTCGGCCTGGGTGAGGGTCGCCCGGTGGATCGTGTTAGCGACCATTTCACTCATCGTCGTTAAGTAATTGAGTTCGGTTGGCGTGATGGGCGTATTTCGAGACAACCACAGCGCACCAATGGCTTGTTGGTCGGCAATGAGTGGGAATCCGGCGACCGCGGATGGCCTGGGGCCCGTTCGGGTCCAAAGCCCCTTGTCTTTCTCAGAATGGGTATCATTGCTCAGAAAAACTTCCTGGGTCTTGATAATTTGATGACTCATGCTGCTGCCAGACTCAAGTCGAACGCCAGATTTATCACCATCTGGACCCCGCGAGAGTTCCATAACAATTTCGCCGGTTGTTGGATCCAGAGTATTGATCGAAACCGCGGCGGCCTGAAATAAGTCGTATAGGGTACCGACAACAGTATGAATAACCTCCTGGCGGTCATTTGCCGACCGCAGCTCGATGGCCAGGCGCGCCATGGCTTCCAATTCAGAAACTTGTTGAGCCAGGCGTTGGGCGTTTTCTTGGGCTTCTTCCAGGAGACGGGCATTCTCTAAGGCAATTGCAGCCTGATCAGCAAAAGACTGCAAGCGTTTGGCATGAGCGGCGTTAAAGAAATGGGGCGTTTTGCTATCGACATTCAGAAATCCAATGATTTCCCCCCGCTGACGTAGTGGGGCGCCCGCATAGGAACGCACCCAAAACTTCGACCATTCAGAATTTAAGGCATGGGTGTCCGGGAGCACCACCGGCTGCTGGGTTGCGATCATTTCGACATAATGAGCGCTGTTTTTGATCACAAATTGCCACCCTTCCACCGTTTCTTGCAGGTCGTATTTATCATACCCGCGTTGCCGGACTACCCGCGTCGCATCCCCCTCAATTGTGGTTATGTTCGCGGCATCGTGCGGCACTACACGGTCTAGGTTGTCTAGAATCCGATCTAAAACCTCGTCTAAGTTTAATGTGCTGTTGAGCGCCTCGCCCGCAGCTCGCAAGGCTTCGGCTTCAAGTCGCCGAATGGTTTCGGATTCCATCAGGCGGGCTTGTTGCAGGGCGATGGCCAATTGATCGGCGACCTGGCGGATGATGGTGTGATGCTCTTCTGAAAGATTTTCCGGCTCGAAAAAGCCCAGATTTACGACCCCCACCAGTTCATTTTGGGCCAATAATGGACAATGTAAATAGGTGTGAAACCCACCTTCATAAAGTTCCTGGTCGGCGATTGAATATTGAACAATCCCGTAATTGATGAAATTTTCGTAATGCGCATCCTTTTCAATGGGAAGGCGTGAGCCGGCTTTATCCGAGATTTCCACATCGGTGTTGACCGCGATGAGTTCGGCCTCCAGGAATTCCGGATAATGCAACGTTACACTAGCTCGTTGGCAGGGAATTAGATCTCTCAGATGTCCAAGGGCAAATTGGGCAATCTCACTCGGAGATTGGGCGGCCAAAATTCCCTGATCGATTTTGTGCAGTATTTCCAAGCGGTTGGCGTAGTTTCTCAGGGTTTCTTCAGCCACTTTGCGTTCAGTAATATCAATTGAACTATTGCCAAGGGCATAGGGTTCTCCATTTGCTTCTCGCAATAAGTACTTTGTTGTCAGATAGCTGCGGTCAGTATGATGTCCAATATCTTCACTGACCAAAGCCTCTCCAGTTTCGATGACATGTTGTTCACCAGAATTCCAGAGAGTGTCTTGGGTTTTGGGGAAAAGTTCGGGAGCAGTTTTTCCAATTACGTCTTCGCTACCCAGACCAATCCGCGCGCGCCACTCCTGATTGACAAGAATATACCGCCCAGACAAGTCTTTGGCGTAAACCACCGCTGGAGTGTGATCAACCATATCTTGGAGTTGTTGTTGGCTTTTTTGCTGAGCTTCTTCAGCCTGTTTGCGATCCGTGATGTCCACAATAACCCCTTCGATATAACCCTTTTCGGGGAATGCTCGAAGTGAGAATTCGATCCAAATCTCTTGTCCGTCTGCTCTGGTCATCTGCGCTGGGAAATTAACCACCTCACCTTGCTGCTTAAGCAAGGTCAATAGGTTAGCTCTCATATCGGGGTCTACATAGTGTTCGGAGGTCTTGAAATTTGCAATACACTCATCTGCCGAAGCATAGCCCATAATTTGGGCGAGTCTTTCGTTGCACTGAATAAATTTGCCGTCACTAAATCTGGTTCTCCCCAATCCAACACTCGCATTCTCATAAATGCGCCGGTATCTTTCTTCACTGTTTTTTAGTTCAATTTCTGCTTGCTTCCGCTCTGTAATATCTTCAACCATGCCAATCGCAGATTTTGGCGTTCCGTGCTCATCTCGGATCAAAGATACAAACAGATTTCCATGAATTATTTCGCCGTTTTTACGGATATAGCGCTTCTCCAACTGGTATTGATCACGCTTTCCCGCTACTAATTCCTGAAAAAAATCCAAGTCAATTTCTGCATCTTCTGGGTGTGTGAATTCAGTAAAAACCATTGTGGCCAACTCATCAGCCGAATATCCAAACATATTCTGGGCGGCCTGATTGCTAACGATAGGGTGCCCAGCAAAATCTACCTGCGCAATGGTGATCGGGGCGTTATTAAAAATGGCTCGAAATTGCGCCTCGCTTTCCTGTAATCGTAACTCAGCCTGCTTGCGATCAGTGATATCTCGAGCCATACCTTCAACCGCGATGAAATTGCCATCGTCATCAAAAATGGGGGTGTTGGTTTGCTCGGTCCAAATGACCCGGCCATCTTTCCGGATCCAGCGCACCTCAGATTGGGTTACTTCGTCTTTTTCCAGGTCATAAACCCGATCGAGTTGGGGCTGATCTTCAGGATGGACCAATTTGACACCCAATTGGGGATCAGCATAGTGTTCTGCGGGCGTATAACCAGTGATGCGAGTTACTGAAGGTGATACATATGCAAATCGAGACTCTGGGATAAATTCATAGCGATAAATGATGTCGTTGATATTCTCTACCAGGTTGCGGTAACGGGCTTCGCTCTCGCTCAGAGCTTGTTCGGCTCGTTTGCGCTCCGTAATATCAATTAAGGCTCCATCATAGACTTGCTGGCCATCATCTTCTTGTACAAGCTGCGAATATCCCTCTGTCCATATGATTTCTCCATCATATCTGCGTTGCTGAAAGGCCAGGGCATGGACACTACCTTCCCGTTCAATAACTTCTCGATATGCAGCGCGATCATCTTGATTAACATAATGCTCACTTACTTTGGTATTTAGGAAGGCCGCGCGCGATGGGTAGCCAAACATGTTTACCAATGCTTGGTTTGCATCCATAATTTGCCCATCAGAGGTGGTACGGAACAGGCCCACCGGGACGCTCTCAAATAGATTACGGTAACGTTCTTCGCTTTCTGTTAAGGCTTCCTCTGCATACTTGCGTTCGGTGATATCGATCAAAGCCCCTTCAAAAATTATCTGATCCTCCTGGCTTCCTACAACGAGAGTATGATCTTCAACCCAAATTGGAGTGCCATCATATTGACGTAATTGAATGATTTTCCCGGTTACCTGTCCAATTTCAGCGATTTCTTGAATCAATTCCTGGCGTTCTTTCGAATCAATGTACAAATCTTTGACATTGGTTTCTAATAATTCGGTTTTAGACGG
>CAYVQU010000183.1:0-10146 GCA_964453155.1 uncultured Anaerolineales bacterium
GGATACCCTACTTTTTTCTACCCTTGTCTAGACATAACGTGCGTACACCCTGGCCGGAATTTTGCCGTTTTCGCTATGATATACTCCTCGCAGCTTGATATCCCGCGTCCCCAAGAGGTTCAGCATGAAAAATAATCGCGCCACCTTTGATCTTTTTCTAGCCAGTGCATTAGGGTTGTTCGTGGAGCTAATTTTTATCAGATGGCTTTCGTCTGAGTTGCGGATGGTCGCATTCTACAAAAATTTTGCGCTCATCGCGGCCTTTTTAGGCTTGGGTTTGGGGTTTGCCATCACCCGCCGGAAAGATAGCTTCAACTGGTACGCTAAGGCCTTTTTTCCCATCCTGGTACTCAACATTTTCCTGATCATGATTCTCGGGCGGACATTCATTGGGGATGCAGTTTTACTCAACCGGGCGAATGCGCAAGAATATATTTGGGCTGGGAGTGCCAAAACATTAACTCCCCTGGTAACCACCCTGTTAGATATTTCGTTTTATGGGCTAACGTTCATTCTATTTGGGCTGATAACGTTGTTGTTTATCCCGTTAGGACAGCTCACTGCCCAAAAATTCCGCAAATTTGAACCGCTGCCGGGTTACACGGTCAACATCCTAGGAAGTTTGGCCGGGATTTTGCTCTACACCCTGGTCTCATTTTTAGGTTGGCCGCCTGCGATTTGGTTTTTAATGAGCGGACTTGCGGGGATTTACCTCTTAGATCAGGGGCTGCCCCGTAAACAGGTAATCACCAATTCTGCCCTGGCCATCGTGCCGATTGTGCTGACCTTATTATGGCCAACTGGCGCTGAGCAAACCTTGTGGTCGCCCTATTATCGAATTGACCTGAATCCATATACTTCTACGGCGGATCATGATTTGGAACTCGGCTATGAGCTATCAGTAAACAAGGCCTGGCATCAAAAGCTGTGGAATCTGGCAACTGATTTTGTTGCTGAGAATTCACAGGTTGATCCGGATCATTTCCGGCATCATCAGCCCCAATATGATGCACCCTTTAGCCTAAACATCCCGTTGGATAACATTCTCATCGTCGGTGCGGGAACGGGTAATGATGTCGCGGCGGCTTTACGCGCGGGAGCCAAACAGGTGACCGCCGTTGAAATTGATCCACTGATTTTTAG
The DNA here is from genome assembly GCA_964453155.1 of uncultured Anaerolineales bacterium. Taxonomy (GTDB): domain Bacteria; phylum Chloroflexota; class Anaerolineae; order Anaerolineales; family UBA11858; genus CAYVQU01. The sequence goes on from CAYVQU010000183.1 coordinate 1,144, forward strand.
AATTGGCGAAGAACTCCATCCTGAGCAGCCGTATGCCGATCCCAGTCGAGTGACCCAAATTAATCAGGACGCCCGTTCATTTTTCCGCTCCGATACCCATCAATATGATCTCATTGTCTTTGGCTTGCTAGATTCACACAGCTTGTTTAGCACGGCCAGCAGCCTCCGCTTGGATAACTTCGTTTACACCGTTGAAAGTCTCAGTGAAGTTCGCGCGCTATTGAAAGAAGGTGGGCTGTTGGTGCTTTCGTTTGGTATTCCGGAGGAGAATAATTGGGTGGGCTTGCGGCTATACAAAAATATTTCGGCCGCCTTTGGGCATGCGCCCCAAACCTATCAATATATCTCTGGAAATATTGTGTTTGTTATAGGCCGCCACTTTATTCCTCAAAAAGTGTTCACCAATCCCCTCATTACCCCCCGCCCCGATTACGCCCTACAAGCTGATTTACCAATTACCACCGATAATTGGCCCTACTTATATTTGCGCAATCGTACCATTCCAAATACGTATATCATCGCCCTGGTGGGGATTGTGTTGATCAGTTTTCTCTTTGTGCGGCGCACCTTGCCTAATTTCCGGCAATTCAATCCCCATTTCTTTTTTATGGGTACGGCCTTTTTCTTGCTTGAAACTAAAAGTATCACCGAAATTGCACTATTACTGGGTTCTACTTGGATCGTTAACGCTTCGGTCATCGCGGCCATTCTGGTGATGATTGTGTTGGCCAACATCCTGGTTGAAAAACGCAATTTGACTAATCCCAAGCCCCTATACGCGCTGCTGGCGATCGCGCTGATTTTCAATTTCCTTGTGCCAGTTGGAAATCTTTTAGGGTTACCCTTCGTATGGCGGGTGATTCTCGCGAGTTTATTCCAGGCAATTCCCTTGTTCTTCGCAGGCATGATTTTTGCGATGACCTTCCGGCGAACGACTTCGATTGAGATTGCGTTAGGCTCCAATATGCTCGGGGCTGTTATTGGGGGTATCACCGAATATAGCTCTCTGGTATTTGGGATTCGGTCGCTATATATTTTGGCTTTAATTTTCTACGCCCTCTCGGCATTGCCGGTTTTTCGAACCCAATCTGGAGATTAAATAGATTTCGGAAAGCGCTTGAAAATAGAAAACAGGTTCAAACCGAAATAGGCAGATTGGCCAAAGGCCGAAACTGTTTAAGAGAACCGCTCGCGGTTCTCCATCTGTTCGGGTCTAGCAAAAAATCTTTCACATTTTATTTCAAAGAGTAAACCGCTCCGCACCTAAACATTGGTGTGGACTTTCAGTTTTCTAGAGTAAAAAATCCATAAAATGAGAACCGGCTCAGTCAAGAAAAACACGAAAAGGTTGCCAACTCCAATTTAAGCCTTTATAATGTACGAACTATTTTAATCAAATTGGAGTGCGTAAACTGCTATGGAAGAAAGCAAAGACCTCGTCGAACAAGATTTCGAAGAGGAAACACAAGATGAAGAGGCCTCTGAAGACCAAGAATCTATGGAGGCCCTTCTAGAAAAGGAAGGTTTAGGTATCGATTTTCCTAAAACAGGCGATACGCGCACCGGCGCGATTGCCTCAGTCTCTCATTCAGAGATTTTAGTGAGTGTTGGTGCTAAATCAGAGGGCATCATTGGCGGACGTGAGTTCGAATCGATTGACCCTGAAATTCGCAAAGCGTTTGAAGTTGGACAGGAAATCCCCGTTTACATTCTCAGCCTTGAGGACCGCAACGGTAACCTGGTACTCTCCTATACCCGGGCCCAAGAAGAAATGGATTGGGATTACGCCGAAGGTCTGGTGGAATCGCAAGACGTTTACGACAGCAAAATCATCGGTTTTAACAAAGGTGGTTTGATCGTCGCGTTGGGTCAGTTGCGTGGTTTTGTCCCCGCTTCCCAGATTGGTCTGTCCCGTCGGGTGAGCATTACGGGCGACACCCCCGAAAAACGCTATGGCAAAATGGTCGGTGAGCCTGTTTCGGTCCGCGTGATCGAGGTCGACCGCTCCCGCCGCCGCCTGATCCTGTCTGAGCGCCAAGCCCTGCAAGAAACCCGCGAATCCCTCAAAGAGCGCCTGCTCGATGATCTCAATATTGGCGATGTCCGCACCGGCCGTGTTACCAGCCTGGCCGATTTTGGCGCTTTCGTCAACATTGAAGGAGCCGATGGATTGGTCCACATGTCTGAGATTTCTTGGGAGCGCATTCAAAGCCCCAAGGATGTCCTCAAAGTTGGGCAAGAAGTTGATGTCCAGGTGATCAGCATTGACCGTGATCGCAAACGCATTGGCCTCTCGATCCGCCGCCTACAGGAGAACCCCTGGGTCAAGAAAGTCGAACACATCCAGGAAGGGCAACTCATCGAAGGGACCGTCACTCACCTGACTAAATTCGGGGCTTTCGCCAAATTGGGCGATGACGACCTCGAAGGTCTGATCCATGTTTCTGAATTGAGCACCTCCCGGGTCGAGCACCCCAAAGAGGTCATCTCTGAAGGTGAAACCCTCACCCTCCGGGTAATCAAAATCGATAAAGAACGCCAGCGCATTGGCTTGAGCCTCCGCAAAGTAGACTCAGCCGCGTACGCCGATTTGGACTGGAAGATGCTCCGCGACGAAATTGACGAAGATGAAGCCGACGTTGAAGAACCCGCCGTTGAGGCCGAAGTCGAAGAAGCTGTTGATGAGGCTGAAGTCGAAGAAGTTGTTGACGAGGTCGTAGTCGACGAGATCGCGGTCGACGAAGTCGTTGCTGAAGAAGTCGCCGAACCCGAAGCGGAAGAAGATGCTCCTGAAGAGCCTGAACCTTCCGAAGAAGAGTAAACGGAAAATCCCCAAGGCGCATCTTCACAGATGCGCCTTTTTTATTTCATCTGAGCCCCCTGGGGTCTTCGCCTACGTTAGAATTCTGTAAGAAACCCCTGCTAACTGTCAATTCGGATAATATTTGGTAGAATTAAAAGTAAGTTTCTCCCCTCGAATTGATTCCAGAGTTAGAGAAAAGTAGCGTTTTTGCCAGCTGCTGGCAACCGCGGTTCCAATATTCCTAATGGTCTATTGTCGAAATCGTTGAAGCAATTGAAAATAAGGTAGATTTTTGGATAAGTAGCACAGTTTTTTCTGTGCGAAGGTGAAGCCAAAATTTTATGGGGTGGTTGTAAGCGTGATTTGTTGAGGCTACCGCACAAATCACCCGAAAAGGAGGTCGTTACCATGTCGAACATGGAACGCTTTACTCAAAGAGCACGGCGAGTGCTCAGCATTGCCCACCAGGAAGCTGAGCGCATGCGCCATAACTATATTGGCACCGAACACCTGCTCCTCGGCTTGATGCGTGAGGAAGATGGCTTGGCCGCCCGCGTCTTGCGGGAACTTGGCCTTGAAATTGACCGCGTGGAAGATATCATCGAACGCCTGACCGGTCTGGGACAATCCCGCTCCAACCGGCCGGAACTTTCTCCTGGAATGCAGAAGGTCTTAGAGCACGCCGTTGAGCAAGCCCGCAAACTCGGCCATCATTATATTGGTGTTGAACACTTGCTCCTCGGGCTGGTGGAACATAATGAAGGTATCGCAATCGACGCCCTCATTAAAATGGGAGTTACTCCCGAACAAATCCGTCGTCAAACGACTCGGGTTTTGAAAGAATCTCGCTCCGAACGGCGGACTTCCTCCCGCCGCCCCCGCCGCCCGACGAAGAAAGATGAAAAACAGTCGAAGTCCAAGACCCCGATGGTGGATCAACTCGCCACCGATCTGACTACTTTGGCTGAAGAAGAAAAACTGGACCCGGTGATCGGCCGCCAGATGGAAATTGAACGTGTTATTCAAATTCTGGCTCGCCGCACCAAGAATAACCCGGCGTTGACGGGGGAACCCGGCGTTGGCAAAACAGCCATCGTTGAGGGCCTCGCCCAACGCATCATCGAGGGAGATGTCCCGGCGCCCTTGTTGGGGAAACGGGTCCTCCAATTGGACGTTGGCTCCCTGGTCGCGGGGACCATGTACCGGGGTCAGTTTGAAGAGCGTCTCAAACGTGTTATTCAAGAGCTAAAATCATCTGACTCGATCCTGTTCATCGACGAGGTCCATATGCTGGTTGGGGCTGGTTCCGCCGGTTCCGCCATGGATGCGGCCAATATTCTCAAACCGGCCCTCTCGCGCGGTGAACTTCAGGTTGTCGGGGCCACCACTTTGGATGAATACCGCAAACACATCGAATCGGATGCGGCCCTCGAACGCCGGTTCCAACCGATTTTGGTCGAGGAACCCTCGGAGGAAGAAACCATCGAAATCCTGAAAGGTATCCGCTCGGCCTATGAAGCCCATCACCGCCTGCGGATTTTGGATGAAGCCCTTGAATCGGCCACCCACCTGTCCACCCGGTATGTGTCCGACCGCTTCCTCCCTGATAAAGCCATCGACCTGATTGACGAGGCCTCCTCCCGGGTCCGAATGTACAAAAGTCCGGCCGCCCAGGAGACCAAGAAAATCATCTTGGAACTACGTCAAGTCAAAAAGGATTACGATCAGGCGGTCAAAGATGATCAAGAACAAACCGCCATTGACCTGCTCGAACGGCAGGAAACCCTCGAGAAAGACCTCGAAAAACACCGCACCACCTGGGATCGCGACACCAGCCCCGAAGTCGGCACTGATGATATCGCTGAAGTCGTCGCCATGTGGACGGGCGTGCCCGTTATGCAGATGGCCAAGGCCGAATCCGAGCGGTTGCTGCAAATGGAAGATGAACTCCGGGATGCGATCATTGGTCAAAACGAAGCCATTCGGGCCATTTCGAAGGCCGTCCGCCGCGGCCGGGCGGGATTGAAAGATCCCAACCGCCCCATCGGTACCTTCTTCTTCCTGGGACCCACCGGGGTTGGCAAAACAGAACTCACCAAAACCCTGGCAACATTCTTGTTTGGCAGTGAAGACTCCCTGATCCAATTGGATATGTCTGAGTTCCAGGAACGCCACTCGGTCAGCCGCCTGGTCGGGGCCCCTCCCGGATACATCGGTTACGACGAGGCTGGACAGCTCACCGAAGCGATCCGCCGCCGCCCGTACTCGATTGTGGTTTTCGATGAAATTGAGAAAGCCCACCCCGATACCTACAATATGCTTCTCCAGATTATGGAAGAAGGCCATTTGTCGGATGCTAAGGGCCGCAAAGTCGATTTCAGCAACGCCATCATCATCATGACGTCCAACATCGGGGCGACGCAAATCGGACAAAGTGTAGTTGGGTTCCAATTGGCCCTGGATGAAGAACGCGAAGAACGCCAGGCTTATAAGGAGATGAAACGCGATCTCACCAAGGCCCTCAAGCGCCAGTTCCGCCCTGAGTTCATCAATCGGTTGGATGATGTGATCATCTTCCGCTCACTGAACAAGAACGACATCAACCAGATCGTCTCATTGGAAATTGAGAAAGTCTCCCAACGCCTGGTCGAGCACGAACTCTCAATGACTATTACTCCTGCAGCGATGGACTTGATCGCTGACCTGGGCTTCAACCCCGAGATGGGTGCCCGCCCCCTGCGCCGGGTGATCCAAAACCGGATCGAAGACCCCCTCTCCGACGCCCTCCTGGCCGAGGAATTCAAAGCCGGTGATGTTATCGTCGTCGATATGGAAATGACCGAAGACGAGGCTGAAATCATCCTGCGGCATGCGGATGAAACCGAGGCCGAAGACGAAGAAGTCGTCGCCGCATAATTTGATCTCTGGTAGGGGCAGGTCTCAGACCTGCTCCTACTTTTTTAAACCGCGAATACCGCGAATTTCGCTAATAACGACATTTTAGCGATGATTAGCGAAATTCGCGGTTTATTTATTTACCAAACGTATGTTCTACGTTTATAATGAGTAGTATCATGGCTAAAACCCAAACTCGTTACGTCTGTAAAGAATGTGGGCGGATTTCGCCCCGCTATATGGGGAAATGTCCCAAATGTAGTGCCTATAACAGCTTCGAAGAAGAAGTCATCGCGGCGCCGACCAAGACCAAATCCCGTGCCCCACGGGGCCTCTCCGGCCGCTCTAAACCTCAGCGGATCGGGGAGATCAGCGGCGATGCTGAAGAGCGGGTGCCGGTTCCGATTGAAGAATTCGCCCGCGTGTTGGGCGGGGGTATCGTTCCTGGCTCCGTCGTGTTAATCGGCGGTGACCCCGGCATCGGGAAATCAACGCTACTCCTGCAAACGGCGGTCGCATTGGCGAAAGCCAACACCGTGTTGTACGTCTCTGGCGAAGAATCCGAACGTCAAATCAAAATGCGCGGGGTTCGGATTCTGAAAAATCTCCCTCCCGTTGACGGAGGGGACCAGGGGGTGGGATTCCCCGATGAGTTGTTCTTGGTTACCGAGACCAATTTGGACGTCATCATGGATCACGTTCAGGAGGTCAAACCCCAATTGCTGATCGTAGACTCGATCCAGACGACCTATTTCCCGGAGAAAGATTCCTCGGCGGGATCCGTGTCACAGGTGCGGGAGACGGCCGCCCAACTGCGGGAGTTGGCCAAATCCTCGGGGATCACGGTTTTCATCATTGGTCATGTCACTAAGGAAGGGGCAATTGCTGGCCCGCGGGTGCTGGAGCACATTGTGGATACGGTCTTGTATCTCGAAGGCGATCGCTACCAAAGTTACCGTTTGTTGCGGTCAGTGAAAAATCGGTTCGGTGCTACAGCTGAAGTGGGCGTGTTTGAGATGCAGGAACGCGGTTTGGTGGAAGTATCGAATCCCTCCGAAGCTTTTCTGGCCGAACGGATGTTTAACGCCCCCGGCTCATCGATCGCAGTCACGATGGAAGGTACTCGCCCTTTGCTAGTTGAAATTCAGGGCCTGACCAGCCCAACGTCCTTTGGTAACCCCCGCCGGACGCCGAATGGGATCGACTTCAACCGTCTGCTGCTAACCACTGCGGTGCTAACTCGTCGCGTCGGCATTCGGCTGGCGGAACAAGATGTTTTTGTCAATGTGGTCGGCGGCTTGAAAATCAGCGAACCGGCCGCGGATTTAGCCGTGGCCCTGGCGATTGCGTCCTCAGTTAAAGATCAACCGGTGCGGGCCGATGCCGTGATGATCGGCGAAGTGGGGTTAAATGGAGAGTTACGGGCGGTCGGCCAGATGACGGCCCGGTTGCGGGAAGCTGAAAAATTAGGTTTCAAAGCTGCTATCGTTCCCCGTAGACTTCGCAAAGGGGAGCCGTGGCCGAAAGGGATTGAAATTTTGGAGGCCCGTAGTCTGCGAGATGCGCTAAGATTAGGGTTGCTAGATAAGGAATAAAAACTCACTGCACTGCAGCGAGTTTTTTTATGCACTGAAATTATTTTTGGTACAGCACAATATCATCGAAAGTGACATCCCCATCCGAGTTGCCGAGTTCGATGACGAAACGGGGGGCGTTGTCGGTTTTGGCCATCATAGTGAAGCTGAATTCGTAGGTTGTTGAATCGGTAGAGAGGGAAATACTCTCAATTGCATAGGTATCGAAGCTGCCACCGTCATGCTGGAAGGCCAGTTGGATCGAACGGGGTTTTTCGGCCGCGGCCGTAAACGTCACCACGTAGGTTTTGCCCTGAACTAATTCGATCAGGGGTTGGAGAATTTGGATGTTCCAGTGATCGGAACCTTTGCTGGCAATCTCAACCTGCAAAGTCCCATCGACCGGGTTGAATTCGGCGGAAGCCCCACTGCCGGCATGGACGTAGGAGAGCCAGCCGTCAAACCCGGCGGAGAAATCACCGTTGAGGAGGAGATTAACCGGCTCAGAACGCTGAGGGGGGGCTTCACTTTGGGCGGCCGCACCCGCCTCAATGTCAGTGAAGATGATGACGCTGGCTTCGTAAAGTTCAAGAGTGGCGATCAACGAACCAAAGTCTTCGGTTACCACCGATTTACCAGTTTCAAAAACATCCACCAAATTCGGATAGGCGGCGATCTGCTCCTGTGCGGTTGCGAGATCAACCGTCACTTCTTGGGGTTGGTCACTGAAATTTAGTGTTGAAATCGCAATGCTATTCTTACTGATCGTGGCATAGGAATTGACTTTGGTGGCGTTGGTATTCGGTAAGACCACCATTTGGGACTCATTGTCGATGTAGTTCTTACGGGCGTTGATGAGTTGGGTGAAGTAGGCCTCTGTATCATTGGGATCGGCGATCATGATCCCTTCCATGCGCTCAGGTTGGGCATGTTCGGCGCCGCCGTAGATCAGGGGGATACCGGGGGCGGTGAAGATGATCGTGTGCCCGAGTTTTGAACGGGGGATATCCAATATCGTGGCGGCTCGTTCCAGGTCATGATTTTCGATAAACCGCAGCGGCAAAGCCCGCGGGGGATATTCATCCGTCAGGATGGCATTGAGTTGGGCAATCGAGCGCCAACCACTGAGCGCGCCCAGGAGGCCTTTGCTTTCTTCAAAGGGGCGCAATTCCCAGTCATAGGCCGCGGCAAAGCGGTCGTCGAACAATATACTCTTGTCGTGTTCGGTGGAACCGGTGAACTCCCAGCCACTATTGGATGACGGGGCTTCGGCCAACATGAAGATCTCGGGCTTAATATTTTTCAACCGCCGGTTCAGATTGATCCAGAATGTGGCCGAATCTTGTTCGACACCCCAAGCCACATCGCAGCGATAGCCGTCGATATCATAGTTTATGACCCAGTATTCAGCGACTTGGGTGAGATATTCCTGCACGGCGGGATTATCCACATTGATATTGGGACCATCGACCCAGCTGTAGTAATATTTGTGGTTTGATTCACCGGGAACACCAGTCCACTGGTAAAAATGGGCATAGGGGGACTCGGCTTTATTAGCAAGTACATCCTGAAAGAAGGGATGTTGGTCCCAGGTGTGATTGAAAACCAAATCGAGAACGATGCGGAGGCCCTTTTCATGCGCCAGATCAACCATCCGTTTAAAATTTCCCTCCGAACCGACAATACCTTCGCCAAAAAGGCGGATAAAAACGGCTTCTCGTAGTAAAGTTG
>CAYVQU010000184.1:0-9973 GCA_964453155.1 uncultured Anaerolineales bacterium
CATTTATTGTTTAAAAGAAATTTACCGCAGAGCACACCGAGAGCGCAGAGTTTCTTATGTTTCTCCGCGTTCTCAGCGCTCTCTGCGGTTAGATTAGTTATCCAACCAACGCCTCACGCCGGGCGGCCATTGCATCTTTCAGGGTCTGCGAATCCCGGGCGTAGGGTTTGTAGATCAGGGTGATGTAGGCGGTGTTGACCAGCATCAGGACCACCAGGACCACGAAGAATACTGGTTTCAGACCGTAGGTTTCTCCCAACTGCCCGGCAGCAACGTTGTAAATGGCCCAGGCGATAGCTTCGACCACTGAAACGAACAGGGCAAAAGCCGTGCCGCGCAGCTCGGGTCGGACGACGGCAGCCACAATCGGGCGGTTGACACCCATATTGGCGGAGCCGAAGAAGCCCATGAAGAAAAAGATGATCCCGTAAATGGCGATGTTGGGATAGACGAGTTGGGTCCCAAAGAAGGCCAGGATGGCGTACATCAATTGGATGAACTGGATGGCGCCAATCCGCCCAAATTTGGGGAAGCGACGGTTAGCCCAGTCGCCCACAAATCCAAAAGCGAACATCCCGGTCAGAACGCCGATCATGAGAGGCATCATCATCAGGTTGGCCGTTTGGAGGTCAATTCCCAGGGCATCGTGCATGTAGATCACGCCCATTGAGAGCATCAGCAGATGCCCGCTCAGCAAGCGTTGGCCCAACATCAGGGCAAAGGTTCGCACCTGCAGTAATTCTTTGACCTCGGCCCACTTGATCAGGCCATATTCTTCCTGACGGACCTGTTCGGCTTCCAGACTCATGTCGGCCGCACCGCGGCCAGGGTCGTCCAAGAAAAGCCAGATGAGCAGGCCGCTGACAGCACTCAGAAAACCCGCGGCGTAGAACCCGTAGCGCCAACCGCTGTCCATTCCAGCCAACCAGGCGTTGACGCCCATCATCGGGATCATCACCATCCCGGAAACACCGAACACAATGCTGACGGCCTTGCCGCGCTCTTCATCGTCGAAGAGATCCATGAGTAATTCTTGCATCAGCGGCATGCTGGCGGAGGCCCCAATCAGAGAGATGGTCACAAAAATGAAGAGATGAACGACGGACTGCGACAGCCCGATAGCAATGGCCCACATACCCCAGACCCCGGTGGCAAATATCAAAACATTTTTGCGGTTAAACTTACGGCCCACGCTGGCCCAAAACGGTCCAAAGAAAACGGCCATAATTTTGGGCAAGGCCGTCATCCACCCTAGAACGCCCAATGCCATCCCCAATTGCTCCCGGATGAGGGGGAACATGGCAGTAATGAAGGAAGTCCCTTCATTATTATCAAGCAGGGAGGCAAATACGAGCGAAAACGCGCTCTTCCAACGGCCCTTGATCTTGGGCTTCCCCTGGGGAACTTCGTTTTGAACTGCTGCTTCTACTGACATTTTTTACTCCTTACTAAATCAATGCCGGTTTGAATTACAAATCTTTTATTTGCGGGCATTGATTGGGTGACCTTTGTGAGCGTTGACTCACTTGAAAATATTGGTTATATGCCCGATGATTTGCCAGAATGCTTGCCACCGATTGGGATCAACCGAATGTAGGGAGGCGTACCCAACCTGGTAATGATCTAGTAATCGACAGAAAGTAGCCAAGCGAGTTTTGAAGTCGGCGTAGTCTTTTTCCTGGGGATCAGACCAGGCTAGTTCGGCAACCGCACTCAAGCGGGGGAAAACCTGATAATCAATTCGGGCCTGGTCGCGGACGAATTCTGTCCATAGTGGGGCTTCGATGCCTAGGATATTGCCGGCGTTTTCTGGGTGGATGCCTTTCAGAATTGGATCAAAGCGAAAGGTTTTCCGCAGCGGGGTCATGCCATAGGGGTAATCTAAATAGGTGTGGAAGAACTCGGAAACAACGGTTTGCCGACCACTATTGATCGCTTGAACCATCCGTTTGGCACCGCCGCGTTCCATCCAAAACTGAACAACCACATCTGGATCCAATTGTTCTGAATATAAGCTCTCATTCCAGGTTTGGACTCGCTTCCCTTTCTCCCGCAAGTATTTCACCATCCGATTGGTGAAATAACCTTGCAGTCCCTCTTCATCTTCCAGCCCGGCATTTTTAATTTTGGCCTGGCAATCGGGACATGCCTTCCAGCGTTTCTTGGGGGCTTCATCCCCGCCCAAATGAATTACGGACCCAGGGAACAGATCGATAATTTCATCCAGCACCTGCTCCAAAAATTCATATGTGCTTTCTTTTCCAGCACAGGCGATATCTTTATGGATACCAAACCGGGTTGCGACGGGGTTTTCTTCCCCGGTGCAGCCCAAATGGGGATAGGCGGCAATTGCTGAACGAATATGCCCGGGCATATCGATTTCGGGGATGACCATGATGTAACGCTCAGCCGCATATCTGACCACCTCACGAACATCCTCTTGGGTATAAAATCCGCCATGCGGGGTCTTGTTTTTGCCCGTAGCAGAACGCCAGGCACCGATCTCGGTTAACCGCGGGAACGCCTCGATTTCAATTCGCCAACCCTGGTCTTCGGTCAGATGCCAGTGGAAGATATTAAGTTTGTGCAAAGCGGCCAGGTCGATCAAGCGCATGACTTCATCTTTCCCAAAGAAATGCCGGCCGACATCGAACATAAAACCCCGGTAGCGGTATTGAGGCTGGTCCTCGATCTCAAGTGCAGGAATTCTGCACTGATCCCCTTGAGCTGCTTGGTGAATGATTTGCTTTAGGGTTTGGATGGCATAAAAAAGCCCTGGTTCTTGATAGGCATTGAGCTGGATGTGATCTTGCGAAACAGTGATCTGATACCCTCCATCTTCAAGGTGAGTCAAATTTTTGTCGATGAATATCGATATAGCTGCTTCGTCTGGATTTTGGGTTTCAGCCAAGCGATAAGCAAGGGCCTCGGCAATAAAAGCATTCAAGCTCTCAGCCAGATGTTTGCAATCTGCCTGAGACGAAATCTTCTGTTCCGAGGTGAGAGCAAAAATTTCGCCATTTTCAATCTGGGTAATTTGAGTTGGTTTTGGGATGATATGCACGGATTATTCCTGTTCTTCAATTTGTTGGCTAAAAAATTCCAGGGCTTCTTCCAGCATTCGTACAAAATTATCGATATCACGGGCGCCAAAGCTATGCAGCATGTCATAGACTTCTTGGGCATAGGCTACCTGATCCTCAGATAAATTCTCCGAATGGATCGTTCTATCCCTGGGGCGGAAAGTAGCGATTTGTTCTCGGCGAAAATCCAGTTCGGCCTGGATTTGGTCAACAATGATCTGGGGTTCGATCAGAAAAGCAAACATGATCCGATAGGTGATCTCACTTTCCCGAAAGCGAAAGGGAAGCTCAATCGGACTCTGCAAGTAGTCCATGAATACCTTCTGCCCCGCCGCAGTGTTGTGATAAATCTTGATGTCGGGTTTGCCTGTTCGCACTTCTTCTTCAAAAATCACCCAGCCATTATCGACCATGCGCTTGAGCGTATTATAGATTTGACTAAGCGGTGCCCGCTTGCGGCCAAAGCGCCCCTCAGTATCGAGATACTTCTTGATGTCATATCCCGTCATGGGGTTGATGGTCAAAATGCCGAGAATAAAATGTTCTAGTTTCATAGTGGTACCTGTTTGAATTGACTGTATATATACATACTATATATAAATATATATAGTATGTATATATGTATAAAGTCACATTAACGATATGACAAGTCGCAATCCCATTTCTATTGACACAAAAAAATATCTGGACTAGAATTTACCTAACTAACATTAGGTAGGTATTCATGTCCCAGGACAATTTACGAGAAACGATTTTGGCTAACGCCGCTGAATTATTCAGCCAGCAGGGCTATGCCGGGACTTCGTTAAAACAAATCGCGACCCAATCAGGTTGCAAAGCCCCTTCCCTATATTATTTTTTCGAGGGTGGAAAACTGGAGATTCTGCACGAAGTTGTCAAGCGGCTGTTTGCCAATATTCCAGTTGGAATTGACAAAGTTGAAGCCACCGATTTATGTGATTTCCTGGAAAAGTTTGGGAATTACTTTGCGATTGAAGTGCCAAAATTACTCCAAAAGAGCGAGTGGGTGCATATGGAATTTGCTCAGCTCAGCCTGGAAGATCGGCAGTTAATTAACTCGCAGGATGCCATGCTCTACGAGGCGATCTCGGCCCAACTGGAAAAATTTATCGCCGCCGAGAAAGTTGAGACCGTAGCCTGGATGATTTTATGTGCCTATTTTGGGTACGGCAATTTCACCTTCATGCGCGGCTTCCCCGTTATGGGGGGCGATACCCAGCAATTCACCCACAATCTCAGCGCCATGATCTGCGCCTGGGTTGATAAATAAAAAAACAAGCCGCACACAAAGACGCAAAGGCGCCAAGTTTTTTGTAAATGCTAAGCGGCTTTGCGCCTTGGCGTGAGAATTTCTAATCATCGCATGCAAACGTTCTATCGAAAGAGGTTGTTATGTCCGAAAGAAAAATATCCCGAAGAGATTTTCTCAAATTAGGGGGGCTGGCCGCCGTCTCACTGCCGACCATCAACAAAGTCGGGAAAATGGGCGAGTACGATTTACTCGAATCCCCTGAGGCCTATGGCGGTTTTTTGGTGCGCAACCTCAAAGGTGATGAACCAGCTATCGAGGTAGATGACTCATTTTATGAACGCTTCGATTCAAAGAACGTCATTTTCAGCCGCAACGTTTGGGATGAGGATTATATTGCCCGCGTCAATGCCGTTGAAAAAGTCTTCGAACCCGGTGATCCCGGTTATGATCGCATTGATGTCGCACTGGCAGACGGCGCAGTTTTTTGTGGCATCTATAACGGCACCAACTCTCCTATGACCGGTCTCCATGCGGGTTTGATCTCTTTGGAGAAGGCCTTGACGAAGCCGGGGATTTCATATGATGGACCCTGGGATCACAGCCAATATACCCCCGAACAAGTTTCCGACATTGTCAAGAAAGCCGGCTTATTTTTAGGCGCTTCCCTGGTTGGGATCGCCCCGTTTAACGAGCGTTGGATCTACAGCGGCTACTATGACATCATGGCTGGCGGTGCCGCCCCAATCGAGATCACCAAAGTCGAGATACCCAAATTGCCGGAAGGTCAGGTTTCTATCGGAGAAGCCGGGGAAATGATCAAAGCTGAAATGGAAAAGTTGGAGGGCAAAGAGATCAAGGCCATCATCATCGATGTACTGCAGAATACCGATCCCGCTGAATTGCCAGCCAGCGCGCCTCCCGTTGGGATGGTGAAAGCACTACCCGCTTCGCAGTTCAAACAAAATGTGAGCAAGTTTACCAGCATGCCAGCCTCCATCTTGCGCCTCATGGCAGAAAAACTGGGGATGGATTTTGTGATTGCTGACATCGATTTGGGTGAATCGGCCACACCCCGTTATTTGGAAGATGGCACCCTGGCGATCCCTGAAACCATGCAGACTGTCATCGTTTTGGCCTTCGAAATGGATTATGACTCCATCGAATCGGCACCTACCATTCAGGGTGATATCGCCACGATGGATGGCTACTCCAAAATGGCGATTACGGCCGGTTCGCTGGCCCAGTTTATCCGCAGTTTGGGGTATAACGCCATTCCCTGCTGTAACAACACTGGCGTAAGCGTGCCCCAGGCCATTGAAGCCGGCCTCGGCGAGGGCGGACGAAATGGGATGCTGATCACGCCAAAATACGGCCCGCGGGTGCGCTTGTCCAAGGTAATCACTGACCTACCAATGGCTCCTGATAAACCCATCCGGTTTGGGGTCAAAGAGTTTTGTGAAGTCTGTAAGAAATGTGCCGAACATTGCCCCTCGCAGGCCATTCCCTACGGGGGTCAAACGATGGAAGCGAGCACCATCAGCACCAACACGGGTGTGATGAAATGGTCGGTAAACGCCGAAGAGTGTTATTTCGGCTGGACGGCCAATGCCAGTGGTTGTACGATGTGCATCAAGACCTGCCCCTTTAATAAACCGGATAGCTGGCTCCACGATGCCACCCGCATCCTGATCGGTGCAAAATCAGGTTCTATCGACAATTTTTTAGTCAAACTCGATGATGCCTCCGGTTTTGGCAAACCTGAACCAGCCGATAAGTTCTGGCAAAGTGACCGGTTTATTCATATCAAGGATTGAGGGTAAGGGGTTGTGAGTTGTGGGTACAAGGCCCGCAACCCGCCACCCATAACTCACAACCTAATTGGAGGCTACTAACATGATTATTCATTTACTCGTCGGCGCATTCGCAATGGCCTGCATCTTCATACTGGCAAACTTCGCCCAAAAAAATGAAGTAACTCTCAAATGGTGGCACTGGATGTTGACAGTTTTAGGAGTGCTATACGCGGTCTTTGTCTTGGAGTTAATCTATGGATTTTTGGCAGAAGGTGCGGGACAGGCCGCTCTGGTGATGGGTTTGATCACAGGGATCATTGCAATTGTATGGGGGGTGTTGTTAAAGCGATTTGTGTTCGTGAAATAATTTCCCCGATGATATTAAAAGAGACGGTTTATGGGCCGTCTCTTTTTGATTTGTCTAATTTCCCTCAGCGAAAACAGATTTCCCATTACCTATTTAAGCGTTTCCGAATCATCGGATGTAAATAATACCCCAGCAACGCGCTAACTATGGCAAATTGGATGGGCATAAATCCCACGGCCCCTTGGATGAGATAAATGATGGTGATGAGTAGAATCCCTAACGCGGCTCCCCAAAAAGTTCCCCACCAGGATTTTTTCGCCTCGAAAGATTTCTTGCGCAGTTTTGCTGCCAACCAACCGACCAACCACACCCCCAATGCAGCCGCAACTACGAACGATAGAAATTGCAGCGGTGTATTCCACCAGGGGTTGACGTTATCGGGCCCCACTAACCCTAGCGCGTTCACCAGGGAACCTAACCCCATCATTGCGCCCCCAAAGATCAAAACATACCCCCCAATGAATTGAAAAATAACTGTCAGAATGCCCAGAATGACTTTCATAAAAACACTCCTGTTTACAAACTTTTTAGATCAACAATATCCAATATTGTAACCCAAAAAATAGCCCAGGAGGCAATTCTAATAACGGTTCATGCGTCTGCATACATGGCAGCATACAATCGTTCCAACCCGACTAAAGCGGCCGCGATCGAACCGATCATCGTGATTTCGTAGATCATTTCGTCGGAATAACCGGCGGTGCGCAGGGCGTCGACCTCTTCATCCGTAATCCGATGGGCATGCCGGGCGAGCTTTTTCAAGAAAGTTTCGAGTTCAGTGGGGATCGGGGAGGCATTTGAGCGTTCGTGACCCCATTGGGCGGTGACAAATGCCTCGACCGCGCGGCGCAAGGCTAGATCGGTTTCGCCCGCAGCGGTGAGGAGGCGCTCGCGCCCGGTTTCAACTTCAGGGGGGCGAATGGTTCCATCGGTGCCACGGACCCAATCTTGGGCACTCGGGGAGCCTTTGATCAATTTACCGGTGATATTGAGAATTCCAGCCAACTTTTTGGTTTGAACCCCGGCTGGGACCGGGAAATCGATGGCATCGGCCACCCGGTTGATCAAATTGTAATGAAAGCCGACGTTAGCAGCTTCTTGAATGGCAGGTGTATCCAGGCCCGCCGTGCGCACCGCGGCGACGAAATTTGCATCGATATCCAAGGGGTGAAGAGTCATCGTTTCGAGCAAGCGTAAGGCCGCCCGAGTACGTTCGGGGATGTCAGCGGTGGTCCAGTCGGCCAGGACCGCGTCCAAGGTTTCTTGGGGAAGATTGAGAGCCGCGACCGCGGCGTGGGCTTCCAGTCAAAACCGGCAGGCGTTGAGCTTCGACACAAAAGCCGCAAACAGCTCGGCATGACCTTTATCCCAGCCGCCGGAGCCGTGCATGGCCCGGACAATATAACCGACGAAATCTTTTGCAAAAAATTTTGGTTTGTAAGAAATCGTCAGTGGCGGACCGGGCACCGCACCCACCCGCCACCGGGCTAATTTCAGTCCCAGGTTCATATACCAGGGACGGTAGGGGCTTTGGAAGATATCGATTCTCATAGAATGTTCCTTTTTTAACCACAGAGTTCGCAGAGAACGCTGAGAGAAACCTGTAAAAATTCCCCGCGATCTCTGCGATCTTAGCGGTTATTATTTTGAAATCCGGCTTTGATCTTCTCGTAGCTTTGTTGGTTGAACGGACAGACCTTAATGCACACCGAACAGCCGTGGAATTTGGCAAAATAGGGGAAGCATTTATCGTTATCTAAGACAGTTACCAGTCCATTGTCATGCTCGATGGGTTCAGCGTAGAAGGCATCGGGTGGACAGTCGCGAATGCAACGTTTACAGGATTCGCAGAAGTCGAGGACCCAGGCGTGATCGTCACCCTCATAGACCGGGAAATTTTCAATCTCGGTAAAAACCGCGGCCAGGCGGACGCGGGGACCAAACTCGGGGGTGATGACCAACCCGTTTATACCGCGCCATCCTAACCCGGCGGCCTGGGCCATCGGTGGATAAAGCGCCATGCCCCCCAGGGGGTGCCCGGCGTGGGCCGCATAGCCGCGGTCTCGCAGCCAGTCGGCGATCCGGTTTGAAATCTGGCCCAACTGGTTATAGGTTTCATGGACCATTACGGCCGTATCCGGGTTGGGGGCCAGCTCCATGCGGGCATGGTCCATTTCCATCACTAGGACAATTGCCTGGGTATACCGGATGGCCAGATCTTTAAAAACCCATTCCTGGGGCACCACCGCAAACCCGATTTCATCCGCCCCAGCCGATTTAGCAAAAGTGCGCAACGCGGCCAGGGTGTCGGGGTCCATCTGTTTTTTTCCGGGAGCGGGATTTTGTTCCAGGTCATAGATCGACTTGCGGATATTGACGATACTGCCGATCATTTGGGGAGCCGACTTGGGGAAACCGGGCAAAGGGGCATGATCGCCCTCCAATTCGATTCCGGAGCGGGGAATATTGAACCGGACCGGTGAGTTTTCACCCCCACGGGTGGCTTCCGGGAGATCGAATACGATCTGCTCCCAGCGTTCTTGCCGGTTGAGCTGGGGTTTAAGCACCCGGTGTTTGAAGAAGTGGATGAGTTGTGATTTGAAGGTCATCAATACTCCGTAAGGTAACAAGTGAGGGAATAAATGGGTAATTTTGGGGGAGGCCCTGCACTACCTATTCACCCAAATATTTATTCATCGCCGCTTTCAATTTCTCGGGTTTGAAATCATACGGCCCCATCCCACCGGCATAGACCACGCGGCCATCCAGGCCGACCAGATACAAGCGAGTCGGCCAACCCGCATAGACTTGGTTGACGGCATCGTCCATGTCGTCGACATAGGTGCGGATGCCGTACTGCAGGGCGGTTTCACACTCGCCCGCGACAGCCCGGCGTTCTTCGATCGTTTTGGGATCATAGTGTTCCATGGAGGCCTGGGTGCCAAATATCATCCGGATCAAATTTTTTGTCAGTCGTCGTCCCAACCACCAGCCATCGACGGGATGAGCTTCACGGATGTAAATGCTTACGAATTGAATTTTTTCGTGATACTGCTCGTAGAGTTCAGCGAGACGCACGGTCCCTTTGACGTAAGGTGGTCAGGTGAAACTCCCGAATATCAGCACCACTGGTTTTTGCCCGCGAAATTGTGACAGGGTGATCGTCTCCTCGCCACGACTATCGGTGAGGGTGAAATCAGGGGCCAGATTACCGACGCGGGGGGCCTGGGCGTTCAACTTCTTTTGGGCTTTCATCACCCGCGTGCGGTATCCGATAATGAATTTGAAATCGCCATAAAGTTCGGTAATGATGGACATGGGTTTCTCCTAATTGATAGAAGTTTATGAATAATTGATCGATATTCTTTTGGACACGGATGATACGGATTCTATCTGTGAAAATGGGATGGTTCAAAAACAGCTAGAAATTAGTGGACACTTTTTTGCACCTTGAAAA
>CAYVQU010000185.1:0-9842 GCA_964453155.1 uncultured Anaerolineales bacterium
CCTTTTCATACCATAAGGTGAGACTTTTTTGTCCGCTTTACCGGAAACTAAAATTATGTGGGAAATCCAAAATAAAATGCATCCATTTGAGTGGGATTGAATTTGATATTATTTTTGCAACACCTCCTTGGTCTCATTATTTTTTGTCAGTTGAGGTTGGCGTGGAATCGTACTTTCTCTAATGATTAATTCAGGTTGGAGTACTAATGATTCGGTGTCATCCTCCAACCCTTGTCGGCGGTTTTCAATAATGCCAACCAATGTGTCAACGGCCATACAACCGAGGGTGTGTAAATCTTGATAGATTGTTGTCAGCGGCGGGTGAAAATACGCACTCTCGGGAATACCGTCATAACCAATTACTGCAATATCTGCGGGCACCTCCAAATTTTGGGTATACAAAGCCCGCATCGCACCTAATGCCATTTGATCGTTCGCCACAAAAACAGCTTCCAGCTCAGGAATCTGTTTTAGTAATTTTCTCATTGCCCGTTCGCCCCCGGCTGCCGACCAATCGGCCTCAACCAATTGAGCTGCTTCAACTGTAATCTCAGCCTGCCGGAGCGTATCGTCCCAACCTTGTTTGCGAGAACCGGCATCCCAAAATTCAAGGGGACCGGAAATATGTCCGATGTTTTTATATCCCAGGTCAAGCAAGTGCTGCGTGGCGATTTTTCCGCCCTGATAATTATCGATCGTAATAACTTTGCCGCCCTTAAAGGGAGAAATCCCTAAAAATATGACCGGAACCGATAAATCGGGGATCAAGTCAACCAACCACTGCCGGTTGACTTCGTTTTCAGATACCGCCCAAATAATGCCATCTACCTGCCGATCTAACAGAGAACGCAAAACCAACTGATAATCTTCTAAATTGTATTTGGGCGATTCTTTGAGTAATAGGGAATACCCGCAGGCTTCAGCCTGGTGTGCAATCCCCGTGAGCGTGTGGGAGGGACCGACATTTTTCAACCCCACCGTTACGACGCCAATTGTGAAAGTCCGCTGATGAATAAGTGACCGGGCGACCGCGCTGGGATGGTAGTCCAGGCGATTAATAACCTCCTGAATTCGTTCACGAGTCTCAGGAGCAACATCGGGACGATTGTTTATGACGCGCGAAACCGTTTGGGTAGAAACCCCGGCTTCATTCGCAACCATTTTGATGGTCACCCGTTTCTTGGGTTGAGCGGATCGCTTCACTTGCCTGTTCTCCGGTATCGTTTCCGTTATCGGTTCCGGTATCGGTTCCGGTATCGGTCTCATATAGAATAGCATCCTTCAATTTTTGAGTCAAGAGGATTCTGGAATTAACTTGTACGAACAAGTGCGCGATATGATCTTAATCACACAATTCGCAGATTTTAGTCATGCAGCCAATCACCAGCGATTGATACAATTCGAACACCCACCCACAAAATTGTTACGAAAAGGGCACAAAATGACTACCTCAAACTTCCAAGTAACGAACCTCAAATGTGAATATCGTCGGAATCCATTGGGAATTGACGTTTCTCAACCGCGGCTTTCCTGGCAATTGGATGCTCCCCAGCGGGGGGCTGCCCAATGGGCGTTCCAGGTGGTTGCCAGCCTAGACAAAGAATCCCTATTTAGAGGCGATTCCGTTCTCTGGGATTCCGGACGTATAGAGACCGACCAATCCATTCACATTCCCTACGCGGGTCCGACACTCCAATCCCGGCAGCGGATTTATTGGCGGGTGCGAATTTGGGACGAAAATAATCAGCCCTCAGCATGGAGCGAAACCGCCTGGTTTGAGATGGGATTTTTGGACGAGGTTGATTGGCAAGGCCAATGGATTGGTAACCCCCTCGTCGGTGGGCCGCGCACCCCGGTTCCCAGCCCCTATTTTCGAAAAGAATTCGAACTATCAAGTGAAGTTCAATCCGCCCGGCTGTATATCACTTCCCTGGGGATTTATGAGGCCAATCTCAACGGTCAGCAGGTCGGAACCGAGGTTTTTACACCCGGTTGGACGGACTATGACCAACGGGTGCAGTACCAAGTCTATGATGTCGCTGAGCTGCTCACGCCGGGATCCAACACCATCGGGGCCGTACTCGGTGACGGCTGGTATTGCGGCCATGTTGCCTGGGAAGGTCGCCAACGCTATGGGGACCGTCCCAAGTTACTGGCTCAACTCGAAATCACCCTGACCGACGGCAGAATTCAAGCTATCAGCACAGACGAGACCTGGGAAACCGCAGTAGGACCATTACTGGAGGCCGATTTAGTCATGGGTGAGGCCTATGATGCCCGTATAGAACTTGAAAATTGGTCTCCGGCAATCACTTACCCCCACCCCACAGGGATGGCCATCGTCGCCCAAAACACCACCCCAATCCGAGCGAAAGAAGAATTAATCCCAATCAAGGATCCCAGTATCGTTTGGAGTTGGCCCCATCACAACTGGATTTTCGATTTTGGACAAAACTTAGTCGGCCGGGTCCGGCTGAGGGTCAAGGGTGAGCGGGGAACGACCATTACCCTCCGTTTTGGCGAAATGTTGGACGAAAATGAAAAACTTTACACCATCAACCTGCGCAGCGCTCGGCAGATCGATTATTACACCCTGAAAGGCGACCCGGAGGGCGAAGTCTGGGAGTCGAAATTTACATCTCACGGTTTCCGCTATGTGGAAATCGAGGGGATAACCGCTGAACCCGGCCGCGACACGCTGACGGCCATCGTCCTTCATTCTGACAATCCACCCGCGCTTGAATTCGAGTGTTCGGACCCGTTGCTAAACCAACTGCAGCATAATATTCTCTGGGGCTGGAAGGGGAACTCCGTAGAAATCCCCACCGACTGCCCCCAACGCGATGAACGTCTCGGGTGGACCGGGGACGGTCAGGTTTTTGTCAAAACCGCGACTTATTTATCCGATTCGGCCAGCTTTTTCACCAAATGGATCCAGGATATGGCCGACACCCAACTCGATTACGGTGCCATTCCGGCGGTAGCCCCGGCCACGAAAACCCTCAAAAAATCCGATGGCGGCGCGGCCTGGTCGGACGCTTTCATCATCGTCCCCTGGACCATCTGGCAGCAATACGGTGACACCCGGGTTTTAGAAACCCACTATGCCGCAATGTGCGCTTACATGGACTACTTGGTCGAAAACAGCCCTGATTTAATTCGCATGCTCCCCGACGAACGCGAATTAGGCCAAGAGAACGCAGACTGGCAGATCGGTGGCTACGGCGACTGGCTGGCCCAAGATGGCAACACGGATATTCGGGGTCTGACACCTAAAAACTTGATTGGGACGGCGTTTCTGGCTTACGATGCCAATCTGATGGCACAAATCGCGACGGCGTTAGGAAAGCACGAGGATGCCAATAAATTCAGCCAACTCTTCCGGCACACCCGGCAAGCCTTCATCGACCGCTTCATCACCCGCGATGGAATGCTAGTGGGGCAAACTCAAACCGGCTATCTGCTGGCCCTATATTTTGATCTGGTTCCCGAACATCTCAAGGAACCCCTCACTGCCGCGCTGCTCAAAGATATCGAAGTGACTCGCAAAAACCACATGTCCACCGGCTTCGTGGGGACGCCATACATCAATCAGGTTCTCACCGATGTCGGCCGAGTCGATCTAGCCTATACCTTGTTGCTCCAGAAAACCTTCCCCTCTTGGCTGTACTCCGTCATTCATGGCGCGACCACCATCTGGGAACGTTGGGATGGCTGGACCGAGGAAAATGGCTTCCACGATCCGGGAATGAATTCCTTCAATCACTATGCTTACGGCGCAGTCGGCACCTGGATGTATGAGAACATCGCCGGGATTCGGACTGATCCCCAAACACCAGGGTTCAAACACATTATCTTGGCACCCACACCTGGAGGTGAATTGACCCATGCCCGCGGCGTATATCAATCTCCATATGGAGAGATCAAAAGCGGTTGGCATTACGATGATCAAGACCTAATATGGGAAGTGTCCATCCCCCCGAACACGACTGGCACCGTACATATCCCGGCGAGTCCGAATGACAAAATTTTCGAGGGCGATTCCCCCATCACCGCGGCGACCGGAGTAGAATTCATCCAATCCACAGATCAGGCCCAAATTTATAGGGTTGTTTCAGGATCTTACAGAATTAAAGTTGTTAAAGTACAAGATTGAGAATATCAAAATCGCCATCTCAACTTCTGAAATGGCGATTTCGTTTAACCTAATACTTTAAAATCCTGGGCCGAATATCCGCGCCCGGTTGGACCGTGATCATCCAGTAACGCGGGAACCAGCGCACCCGGCAAAACGGCTTCGACTTCATCCCAGGCCTCAGGGCCGCCCATATCGGTTTTCAACCAGCCGGGGTCGAGATAATTCACCAACACATTATCATCTTTCAGTTCGAAAGCCAAATCCTGAGTGTATTTATCGACGGCCGCTTTCGACACGCTGTAGGGGGCCAAATTCGGTTGATCCTTGATCCCTGAGGAGAGATTAATAATCCGGCCATAGCCGCGCTGCTTCATACCGGGAGCGAAGGCGGTGCACAGTTGCACCATGGCAAACAGATTGACCTCGAAAACCCGGCGCCACTCATCCCGTGTAAACTCAAAAATCGGAGTAGATTGAGAGGGAATCGCGGCGTTATTGTAGAGAATGTCAATATCACCCACCCCCTGGATGACCGCGTCGATTCCTGGTTGGGTAGCTAAATCTCCGGCTACAGTTTTGGTTTCGATGTTAAATTTCGAGAGAAAATCGATTGTCTCAGCCGTGTTTTCTAACTTACGTCCATGCACAATAACATTGCAGCCCAGACTTGCCAAACCCAATGCAATTTGCCGCCCAATACCGCGCGATGATCCAGTTACCAAAGCCCATTTTCCAGTTAGTTTGCGTTTCATAAGGTTTCCTTTACCTTCCCATCCAACCGCCATCGACGGTCAGGATTTCACCGTTGACATAATCTGAAGCCGCAGAAGCCAAAAAGACTACCGGGCCTTTGAAATCGTCAATTTCGCCCCACCTTCCGGCTGGAATCCGCTCCAAAATGGCTTGATTGCGGACCGGGTCTTGCTGCAAGGCGGCAGTATTATCGGTTTTGATATAACCGGGAGCGATGGCATTGACGTTGACACCTTTACCAGCCCATTCGTTTGCCAGAGCTTTGGTCAGCCCGGCAACCGCGTGTTTGGAGGCCGTATATCCGGGAACCGTGATCCCGCCTTGATAGGAGAGCAGCGAGGCGGTGAAGATTATTTTGCCGGTTCCCCGCGCGATCATCTCTTGGGCAAATTCGCGGCTCAGGATAAATTGAGCGCTTTGATTGACCGCGAGGACCGTATCCCAGTACTCATCGGAATGTTCGGCGGCGGGTTCCCGCAATATCATCCCGGCATTGTTGACCAAAATATCAATCACCGGGAAATCGGCTTTGACCTGGGTAATGAAATCGTAGAGCGCGGCCCGGTTTCCAAAATCACATTGATAGGCTTTGAAATTCCGGCCTAAGGACTGAACGGTCTGTTCTACTTCGCTCCCCACCAGTTCCAAACTGGCACTGACCCCGATAATGTCGGCTCCGGCTTCGGCCAGGGCAATTGCCATCGCTTTGCCTATCCCGCGTTTACAGCCGGTGACGAGGGCGGTTTTTCCGGCTAAATTGAATGTATTCAGAATGCTCATTTTTATTCCTTCGATATTGTAGGGGCACAGCATGCTGTGCCCCTACAAATATTTACACTTCCAACAAAATTTTCATCACTTCCCCTCCGGAGTCCATGGCTTCGAAACCTTTTTGCAGACCATCCAGGGGATAAACGGTGGATATTAGTTTTTCAAGTGGCAAATTACCGGCCGCTGCCAGTTGAATCGCCCGTTCGAAATCTTGGGATTCATAGACCCGCGCGCCCAACATCCGTAATTCACGCCAGAAAAAGCAGAATAAATCGACTTCGGGAGGTTGGCTAAAAATCCCGACGATGACGGCCAGCCCGCGGGTGCGGAGTAGATCGGTCATGGTTTTGGCACCGGCTCTGGAACTGGAAACTTCGAAGACGATATCAGCACCAGCGCCACTGGTGCAGTCCATCACCAGTTCAACCAAATCCACATCCAGGGGGTTGACAGCTTCCAACCCTAATTCCGCGGCAAAATTCACCCGGTAAGGATTAATCTCGGAAATCAAGACATTAGCCCCTGCTTCCTGAGCGACCAGAGCCACCAACATCCCAATCGGGCCGCCACCCAAAACGACAACGTTGTCTCCCGGTTTGACCTCCGCTAGCCGCACGTCATGGCAGGCTACGGCCAGGGGTTCAATCAAAGCCCCATATTTCAACGACAGATTTTCCGGCAATTTGTGGAGGGTATGGGCTGGGACCGTCCAATAAGTTTGGAATGCCCCGGGGGTGTCGATCCCCAAAAATTTCAGGTTGTGGCAAATATGGGTGTGTCCAATTTTACAGGCGGGGCAATCGTTACAGGGATCGAGCGGCATCACCGCAACCGGGTCGCCCGTTGAAAATCCAGTAACCCCGGGGCCAACTTTATGCACTACACCCGACATTTCGTGGCCCATAATCTGGGGCATTTTCACGCGTTCATCCATCGCGCCGTGGAAAATATGCAAATCCGTCCCACAAATCCCACAAAACGCGACTTTAATCTGGACTTCGCCAGACTGGGGTTCAACTGGCACTGATTCTCCGGTGGTTAAGGTTTTATTACCTTCATAAAAAACGGCTTCCATTATTACTCCAAAAAATTGTAGGTGACAGTCACTTTGCAAGTGACTGTCACCTGATTTTCCCAAATTATTGAATATTTGCTTCCAGAGCCACCAGGGCCGCGGATTTATCCCCAGCCCGAATAGCATCTAAGATTATTTTATGTTCGAAATAGCTGTCCATCAGATCACCGTGCCGCCGATAACGCATCGCCATCCGCAGAGTAACCGTCTGCCAAATGGTAAATAGCCCCTGATCTTCAAACGATTGCATCAGGGCCTGATGAAACTCAATATCGAGAACCATCAGCTGATCGCGATCGTCTTGCTGACAAGCCAATTTAATTTTCTCAAGAATAGCATTTAGTCGCGTGAAATTTTCAGCGGTGAGGGATTTAAAATTGGTTTCCAGGACAAAAATCTCAATTTGCGACCGCAACGCGACGATTAGAGGTCGCACTTCCGGGCTGGGCGCTTGGGCAACGCGCACGCCCTTGTTCGGCGTCAAATCCAACAAACCTTGTTGGGTTAATTGCCGAAATACTTCCCGGATCGGACCCCGACTGACCGCAAACCGGTCGGCAATTTCTTTCTCCCGCAATGGGGTACCCGCTTCAAGATTTCCGGCAATAATTTCCTGCCGCAACTGATTAGCAATTTGTTCGGGAATGGTGCGCGCAATCAAATTATTCATAACAAACCTCCAGCAAGAAATATTGTAGAAGACGACAATCCTACTGTCAAGTGTCGATTGTCTACAATCTACAATTGACAGTCAAAGTGTTTTCAACTAAACTATTTTCACATCTTACCGAAGATCTGAGGGCCCAAATGCGCATTCAAAACCTGACCACCCACCATTACCGCATCCCCCTCCGCGCCCCGATGACTGACTCGATGCACGGCGTGATGACCCACTTTGAAGTCATCCTGGTCAAAATCGAATCTGACAGCGGTCATACGGGGATCGGCTACACCTACACGATTGGCAAAGGCGGTGCGGGGATCAAATCTTTAATTGATGAGGCTTACAAACCCATCCTGTTAGGTGAAAATCCCCGCCGGATTGAATATCTCTGGGAACAGATGTGGTGGCAGCTGCATTACATCGGCCGCGGGGGCCCAGTTTCGTTTGCAATTTCGGCGGTGGATATCGCCCTGTTTGACCTAGTCGCCAACCACGACGGGGTGTCACTCTGGCAGATGTTGGGTGGCTATTCGCCGGAAGTCAAGCCCTATGCCGGGGGGATTGATCTGCACCTTGATTTGGAGGGATTACTCGAACAAACGCGACAGAATCTGGCCGCAGGATTCCGCGCGATTAAGATGAAAGTCGGCCTCCCCCATCTCCACCAGGATTTAGAGCGGGTTGCCGCGGTGCGAGAGCTTCTCGGCCCCGAGATCCCCCTAATGGTCGATGCCAATATGCGCTGGAACGTCGAGACTGCGATTCGGGCCGCCCGCGCCTTCCAGGAGTGCGACGTCTACTGGCTCGAAGAACCCACCATCCCCGACGATGTCGCCGGACACGCCCGGATCGCGGTCGAAGGCGGGGTACCCCTCGCCAGCGGTGAAAATCTCCACACTATTTACGAGTTCCAAAAAATGATCGCCGAAGGAAAAATCAGTTTCCCTGAACCCGACGTCTCCAACTGCGGCGGGATCACCGGTTGGCTGCGAGTCGCCAAATTCGCCTATGCGCATCATTTACCGGTCACCACCCACGGGGTTCACGAACTGCATCTCCATTTGCTCGCGGCGGTACCCAATGCGTCCTATCTCGAAGTTCACGGTTTCGGCCTGGAACGTTTCCAACTCAACCCGCCCCCCATCAACGACGGCATCATGATCGCCCCCGATTTACCCGGTCATGGGGTTGAATTCGATTGGGAAGCATTGCAGCAGTTTGAAATTAATTAGGACACGGATGAACGCGGATTCCACGGATTTTAAATTGTTTTTATCCGTGTGATCCGTGAAATCCGTGTACAAAAAATATTATCATCGTAAAACACCAATGAATACTTCCAAAAAATACCTCAGCGCAGCTTCAAAACGAGCCTTGAATTACAACAAAGGTCCTGAATGGTTTTGTGAATTCCGCGAGATGGATTTGGGCGGCGATTTTGCCTTTGAAGAAGGCGTCATCCGCCGCGACCCCAGTGCAGTACTCACCATTGATGGCACATACTACACCTGGTACACCAAAGGTGAGGGTGAAACCGTCGGATTCGGCAGCGGAGACCCCGACGCCAAAGTCTTCCCCTGGGATTTGACCGAGGTCTGGTACGCGACCTCCACAGATGGTTGGAAATGGACTGAACAAGGATTAGCCGTTGGCCGCGGACCGGTAGGGTCATTTGATGACCGCGCGGTTTTTACCCCTGAAATATTCGCTTATGAGGGAAAATACTATCTCACATATCAGGTCGTCCAAGCGCCATATATCAACCGCGTCAAAAATCAGGTTGGGATGGCTGTCGCCGATTCGCCCATTGGCCCGTGGGAAAAACTCCCCGAACCTATTCTCAGCCCAGCTGACAATGGCATTTGGCAGGGCGAAGAAGACAACCGTTTCCTGGTCGTCGAGCAAGGCGATTTCGACAGTCATAAAGTCCACGATCCCTGTTTGTTGCATTTCCGGGGCAAATTCTATCTCTACTATAAAGGCGAGCGGATGGGTGAACAGATAACTTTCGGCGGCCGGGAGATAAAATGGGGGGTCGCCATTGCCGATAAGCCCACCGGGCCCTATGTCAAATCGCCCTACAACCCGGTCACCAACAGCGGTCATGAAGTCTGCGTCTGGCACTATCAGGGCGGGATCGCCGCGCTGCTATCCACCGATGGCCCCGAGAAAAACACCATTCAATTCGCGCCCGATGGGATCAACTTCGAGATCATGTCGGTTCTCAAGGGCGCACCCCATGCCATGGGCCTAGTCCGCTCAGATGATCCTGGTAAAGGTCCGCTGGATGATATAAAATGGGGATTATGTCATCGCTATGATGATAGTTGGAACTGGCAATACATTCGCCGCTTTGAAACCTATTTACAGAGAGCAGCTTGAGCTTTTGGTAGCAGAACATAATAGTGTGGTCAGTTACACCACTGTTGAATAAGAGCTAA
>CAYVQU010000186.1:0-9830 GCA_964453155.1 uncultured Anaerolineales bacterium
TTTAGCTCTTATTCAACAGTGGTGTAACTGACCACACTATTATGTTCTGCTACCGAAACCAACAAATAGAATAATAATACCTGAATGAAAATGGAATGTAGATTATAATCTTAGCAAATGAATATGTCTGTATGACATCTGTAAGACATGTTATGACTGGTGGAGGAAATCAATGGTTTTGCCAATTCCTGAAAGACAATTTTCCGAATTTCTGGTCGTGGCGAAAGTCGCGACATATGCCGCCCAAGATGATAGTGCCAGGGTTCCGCCCCGCCTAAAGGGATCGCATCAACTCGAATTTCGGCGCGGGGCTCTTTTCTATCGGGATATATACTATGGCGGAGATTTCTTTGTCGGGCAGGAAACCGTTTATTATCAGGCCACCCCAATTTGGTCCATGAGTTACGCGGGAGGCATCAACGAGGGGCAGGATCCAAACAACACCCCAGGGGTGTATGAATTCTTGCAGGCCGCTCTAAGGGCGGTACCGCTAGAAGCACCTTATCGCGGGCCAGAGGTATTTTCAAACGTGGAATTCGCGTATTCCAACCGTATTTTAGGGAAAATCCAACGTTTTTCGGGGGTAGAGGTGATTATGTTCCAATCCCATCCCATTTATCAGCTGCACTACAGTGGAGGCTTGCTAAGGGATTGAGGCAGCCTGAGCGCGCCTAGGTTGCCATCCAGCCATGCTCCGCACCACAAACACCACAATTATTCCACAAATGCCAGCGACCAAAAAGGTGGCCTGGTAACCAACAGCATCTGCCAGTAGGCCTCCCAAGAGGGGCGCCAACAACGCGCTGGGAGCAGTCACGGTATTGGAGAGGCCCACATAAGCTGGTCGCTGTTCGCGGCGGCCAAATTGCAGAGTCATGGCCATCGGTGTCGTCCAGGCGGTAACATAGGCAATTCCGGCCAGGGCAAAGGCCAGGTAGAACCAGGAATAACTGGGAGCCAGCCAGGCAACCAGGGCACTAAAAGAGAGCGCAAGGCCTCCAATTTGAAGCGCAACGCGATGCCCGATCCGATCGCCAATTTGTCCCAATATGATATTTCCAATAATTTTTGTCACCGACAAGATGGCCGTCATAATTCCGATTGCAGTACCCGGAGCATCATAATTGCGGGTAATGAAGACGGTATAAAATGCAAACGCCATGATCCCAACTTGAATCAGGCTGCGTATCAACAAAAACTTCCGAAAGGGGCGATCGGTTTTCAAAATATGGGTAATTTCTTGCCAAAAAGCAGAATTATCTCTCGGTTCTGGTTGTAATATTTCCGGTTTTTCCCGCACAAAACCCAAAGCCAGCATAGAGATTCCAAAACTAATGGCCGCCAGGAGGAATATTGCCGCGAAATTGCGGGGCGCGGCATAGTTTTCAAGAATTATTCCCGTAAGCAAGGCGCCACCAGCACCCAACACATTCGCCAAACCAGATTGAGCCCCGAAAAAAGTCCCATGAAATCGGTCTGGGAATACCTTGCCAATCATATTCTGCCAGGGATTGGCCGTAAATCCACCCCCAAACCCCTGCCAGATGATCAAGCCAAACACAATGATTAAGGCAACTTGAGAACCCAGCTGGGGCAAGTACCAGGCGACAATGGCCAGCCCAATGAACGGCACGCGTTCATGAAAAGTCATTTTCATAACCATGGGTTTGAAGCGCGGCAAACGAGAAATGTGGTTGGCGATCAGCAATTGGGGCAAATACCAACCCACCGAGTGCAATGCGGGAGCCAGCCCGATCAAAATTGCTGAATCCGTCAGCGTGCTGACAAACAGAGGAATGATCGTTACAAAGGATGCCAATCCCATCCCCAGGCCAAAAAACGCCCCATCCAAGAGGTTATAGACTAAATTTGCCCGCAAGTCCGTTTCAAGTTTTGGAAACTGCATCGTATCCACCAAGAAGATAGCCAGGACAAGTTATTGCCCTGGCTAGGTATCAAACTCAATAATTCAGGATGATCTAAAAATCAAGAAACTACAAAATTACCGTAACACCAAAGGAAGATAGACATAATTTAGTTTGCTGTCTTCCACACACCAGACATAATTCGATGATGAACACGCGGCAGTCGCGGCATCCCAATAGACAAAATCGTTGGTAGTATCCCATTGCCCAGACAGGCGTACGACAGACCCATTGCCGCTAGAGCTGCTCCAGACCGAACAATTGGCCTGCCCCACGGTTGAACCGGAATTGCTCGTATAACCGGTTCTGACCCACCCTAGGGGTGTGATGGAGTCGTCACTATAAGTCAGCCCTTCGCTGGTATTATAATCCAAACTAGAGGGATCAAAAATCTCCCACAGCGAGGCAAAATGATAATCCTCGGCACAGACATTCGTCCCATCCGCATTTGGTCCGGTATATTTACTCGTAGTCAGGTAATATTGCCGTCGATCGGTCGTCGCAGTAATCGTTTGGAGCGCGGCGGCCAAAGCGGATTCCTGGGTCAAAGCCAGGTACCCCAAAAAAGCAGGGATGATGAGTATCAAAACCAGCAAAGTGACCAAATCTGATCGATTGGTGTATCTGATTTTGAGGACAATGCGCTTCCTCATCAATCTAGTCCTCTACACACCAGACATAAGTGGATGTGTTACATGCGCTGGTACTGACATCCCAAACCAAAAGATCTTTAGCGCTTTCCCAAGTCGTTGAAAGGCCAGCCACTGTGCCCTGCACTTGGTCAGAATCACTGTTCCAAACTGTGCAATTGGCTTTACCTGCCGTATCGCTGGCGCTGATATAACCGGTTCTTACCCAACCAACCGCACCCGAAGGAGGTCCTGAACCATTATCCGGGTTTACCAAGCCCGAAGTCGAGTTATATTCCAAATTGGAGGGGTCAACGATTTCCCACATCGAAGCAAAGTGATAGCCTTCGGCACAAACCCCACCCCCGTTATTATCATTCCCGTCGGCCTCAGAACCGTTCTTGGTGACTGTCGTCAAATAAAACAACGGCTGAGAAGAAGTCGCGGTTTCAGCTTGGGGATTGGAGGCCAAAACCTGCTGCTGTTCGAGCGCGAAATAGCCCAAAACTCCGGCAATAATGACTAACCCGATCAAAGCCCAAACCACGCCTCGGGAAAATCTGATATCCAAAACCAGGGTTTTTTCTTCCCCGCGTTCTGGTTCCTGATTTGTTAACTTACTCATATCCATAACTCCTAGAAAATGAAAAAAATGTTAAATTCATTATAGCATTTAAACGTCCCCGGCACCTATTCATTCTGTTAGGATTAGGTAGCAATTCGATTGCAGGTTTGGGTCGAAATAATTGACAAATCGAAAATCACGATGTAAAATTCTCCCGTTCTGGCGAGGTAGCTCAATAGGCAGAGCAACGGACTCATAAGCCGTGGGTTGAGAGTTCAAGTCTCTCCCTCGCCACAGATTACTAAACAGGCTCGCTTTCTACGCGGGCCTGTTGTGTTTTAACTCAAGGAGAAAACGCCATGACCGAAACAACCTATGGTTATTTCGACGATACCAACCACGAATACGTTATCACCCGTCCCGACACCCCCTTGCCCTGGATTAATTATCTGGGCAGTCAAAAATATTTTGCGTTAATTTCTAATACCGCCGGGGGCTATTCCTTCTACCAGGATGCCCGGCTACGGCGGCTGACCCGCTACCGCTATAACAACGCCCCGCTGGATGTCGGCGGGCGTTATATCTATCTGCGGGATGAGGCCACTGGAGAGTTTTGGTCGCCATCCTGGCAGCCCATTCCTACCATTGACTTGGACGATTACTCCTGCCGTCATGGGATGGGATATACGCAGATCAGTTCAATTTACCGGGGGACAAAGTGCCAGACTCGTTATTTTGTTCCCTTGGATGAAAATCTTGAAATCTGGGATGTAACTCTGACGAATGAATCCCAAAACACGGTCGATTTAGGGGTTTTCTCGGCTATTGAATTTAACCTGTGGGACGCCTGGGATGACCAAACCAATTTCCAACGGAATTTCAACATCGGCCAGGTCGAGATCAAAGACGAAGTCATCTATCACAAAACCGAATA
Organism: uncultured Anaerolineales bacterium; assembly: GCA_964453155.1. Lineage (GTDB taxonomy): Bacteria > Chloroflexota > Anaerolineae > Anaerolineales > UBA11858 > CAYVQU01. The sequence goes on from CAYVQU010000186.1 coordinate 4,054, forward strand.
CCGCGAGCGCCGGGATCATTTTTCCTATTTTGCCTGTTCAGAACCCCTAGCCGGTTTCGATACCCAACGCGACACATTTCTGGGGGCCTATCGGGGCTGGGATCGCCCAATTGTGGTCGAAACGGGTTCAGCTCAAAATTCCGTTGCTCATGGCTGGCAGCCACTGGGGTCGCACCATCTAAAAATCAGCTTGAAACCGGGTGAAAGCAAACGAATCATCATCATTCTGGGATATCACGAAAACCCCCCAGACCAAAAGTTCGATCCCCCTGGATCCCAAACGATCAACAAACGGACCGTAAAACCCGTCATCGCCAAATATCTGCAACCCGCGGTTGTGGATGCGACCTTTGCCGAACTGAAATCATTCTGGGCAAACTTACTCTCAATCTACACCGTCCAGACCCCCAACGAACATGTAGACCGGATGATGAATATCTGGAACACCTACCAGAATATGATCACGTTTAACCTGTCGCGGTCGGCTTCCTATTTCGAATCGGGGATCGGCCGCGGGATGGGATTCCGAGATTCAAATCAGGATTTACTCGGGTTTGTGCACATGGTCCCTGGACGAGCGCGGGAACGAATTCTTGATCTGGCTGCCACCCAACTCGCGGATGGGGGTGCTTTTCACCAATACCAACCCCTGACCAAACGTGGTAACAATGCGGTTGGCTCAAATTTCAATGATGACCCCCTCTGGTTGATCCTGGCAGTGGGTGCGTACGTTAAAGAAACTGGTGATTTTGGCATTTTGGACATACCAGTTCAATACGAAAATCAACCCGGCAGTGAGCAGCCCCTTCTGGATCATCTTGAACGCAGCATCCAATACACCTTAGATCGACTGGGGCCGCATGGCTTGCCCTTAATCGGCCGTGCCGACTGGAACGACTGCTTAAACCTGAACTGCTTCTCCGACGAACCCGGCCAATCCTTCCAAACCACAACGAACCGGGAGGGAAAAACAGCGGAATCCGTATTCATTGCCGGGCAGTTTGTGCTGGCTTGCAAAGAAATGGCGGATCTGAGTGCGGCATGCGGGGAAAGGGGTGCGGAATGGGCAGGAGGGGCCCAACGGTTCACTCACGACTACACCCAATTAGCAGATGAAATGACTCAAACCATCTTAGAACATGGCTGGGATGGGGCATGGTTCCTACGGGCGTATGATTTCTTTGGTGACAAGATTGGTTCTAAAGAATGTGATGAAGGCCAAATTTTCATCGAGCCACAAGGGATGTGCATCATGGCAAGGATTGGGGTGGAGGAGGGCAAAGCCCGGTCGGCCCTGGATGCCGTCGCTGAACATCTGGCCACCCCCCACGGAATCGTACTCCAGCAACCGGCCTATTCCCAGTATTACCTCCATCTCGGAGAAATTTCATCCTACCCTCCTGGTTATAAAGAAAACGCTGGAATTTTCTGCCACACCAACCCGTGGATTATGATGGCTGAAGCGATTTGTGGAGATGGCGAACAAGCCCTCGATTACTACCTGCGGATCAATCCGTCGAACCGGGAAAAGATCAGCCACATCCACCGTAGTGAACCTTATGTTTATGCCCAAATGATCGCAGGTAAAGATGCCGCCACGCACGGTGAAGCCAAAAACTCCTGGCTAACGGGCACTGCCGCCTATAATTACCTGGCCATCAGTCAGTGGATTTTAGGGATTCGTCCCACATACCAGGGATTGCAAATCGCCCCTGTGATCCCCTCTGAATGGAAAGGCTTTGAAGCTACCCGCGTTTTCCGCGGCATAACCTACCAAATCAAAGTCACTCGCCAGGGAGCAGGTAATGCCATCGCATTGATCGCAGATGGTAAACCAATTGACGGAAATATCGTTCCGTTGCCCCAAAACGGAGAAGATATTGTTCAGGTTACCGCAATATTAGGGTAAGTAGAAACGAGGCATTCCCAGCTGGGAATGCCTCGTTTTTACATCATTGCGCGTCCCAACCGTTCGATGCCGGCGGAGATTTTTTCAGAAGAATTCGTCGCGAAATTAAGGCGAATAAATTGATACCCGTTTTTCGAGTGGACATAAAAATCTGACCCTACCGCGAAAGAGACACCGCGTTCCAGGGCTGGACTCAGTAATTGACGGGCGGAAATTCCAGGGGGTAACCGCAACCAAATAAATAAGCCCCCTTTTGGGGTTTGAAACGCAATTTCGGGCGGTAAAAAACGCCCTAAGGCTCGCGTCATTGCGTCCCGCCGGGTCCGATATTTTTGGACCGCTTTTCGCAGGTGAGACTGATACCGCCCGACGCTTACAAAGGCCTCCAAAGCCTGCTGCATCAAATTCGAAGTCGCCAGATCAATCACACTTTTATAGCCGACGAGATGCTCGTAAATCGGACCATCCGCGACCAGAAATCCCACTCGCATCCCAGGCATCAACATTTTTGAGAAGGTGCTGGTGTAGATCACCCGCCCATCCGGGTCGAGGGATTTAAGCGCTGGTTGGGCCCGGCCACCATAGCGCAGATCACCAACAAAGTCGTCCTCCAAAATCGGGATATCATACCGCCCAGCTAGGTCCAACAAACCCCGGCGGCGATGGCCGCTCAAACAGGTTCCAGTGGGATTATGAAAATTAGGGATTACGTACATCAGCTTGGGGTTGTGCGCCTGAACCAAGGCTTCCATTTGGTCAACACAGAGACCTTCGTCGTCCATCGGAACTGAAACAATGTTTAGATTTTGGGTCTCGAACAACCGCAAGGCACCGCCATAAGTCGGTTCTTCTACTAAAACTGTGTCGCCGGGTTGTAACAAAAGTTGTGAAACCAAAGCGATGACCTGCTGAGACCCCCCGGTGATCAAAACCTGCTCAGGTTTGGTCTGCAACCCCTGGCGCGCCAAAACTTGTGAAATCGTCTTTCGAAGCGGCATAAAACCGCGCGGATCCCCGTACTCCAGGGCTGCGATCCCATTTTCACGTAATACTGCCCCTAGCACTTTGCGAAAATCAGCCACCGGGAACATCTCGGCCGCACCAACACCGGTGCTAAAATCAATGAGGTCTGAGCCCAGCTCTAATCCTAGACTTTCTGTCTGCCGTAACACCGGATTTGGCAGAAAATCAACCGAATGCTGCCATTCTGGCCACGCGGTGGATGTATCGGTGCCACCGGCTTCAAAATCATAAGAAGCCAAGACAAAGGTGCCGCTGCCGACTTTTGAAGTTGTCAGGCCATCGGCTTCCAGTCCGGCATAGGCGGTCTCGACAGTGATCCGATTCACGCCCAAATCGGCTGCGAGCGAACGAGTTGCCGGCAGCTTAGTATCTGCCGGGAGGGTTCCGGACAAAATTCCGGTCCGCAAATAATCCTCAATTTGGCGGTATAAAGGCACGTCAGAAGCACGATCAAGTGGAATACGCATTTCTCTATCTCCCAGGCCAATGGAGTATATGAATTTATTAGAAATTGGCTCTTCTTACCAGGCCAATTATGCTATAGAATTACGAAAATGAGAAGAACATGTGAGCGTCTATCCAAGGCCTACTGCATTTTTAGGTGAGTTTTGCGAAACCACACCCTTCGATACGACCAGAAGAACGCTGGTCTACTCAGGCCTGTCCTGAGCTTGTCGAAGGGATGCTACTTGTCAAAAAATAACTTAACAGAGCACTACATTATGACACTGGTTGAATGACAAAACTAATAAAACCACTGCAGAGACACCGAGCGCACAGAGATATACATGTTTTCCTAGAGAAAACCCAGCGAACTTGGCGTCTCTGCGGTGCAACCCTGGTAATTTCCGTAAATCACGATTTAACGTCATTGCGAGGCTGTTTTATCGCCGAAGCAATCTGACACAAGTGGTGGAGATTGCTTCGCTCCGCCCGAACGGCCAAACGTGTTTGGCTAGGTTCGAACGCTCGCAATGACGTTAAAAACTGGAATCTGCAATTTACTGAAATTGTTAGTTTTGTCAGTCGATCAGCAAAATGACATCGGATTTGGATTTTCTCACCAAGCACCGAGATCACATTATGAACCAACAATACAATTCAACCACCTCCAAAGGGTATTTCTTGGCCTTAGGTAGTTCGATTTCATTGGCCTTCACCGGGATTATCATTCGGCATCTGACCCAAACCTATCATATGCCAGCTATGGTTTTGGCGGGGTGGCGCAATTTGTTTGTAGCTTTGATCCTGATTGTGATCTTTCTGGTCTTCAGTCCAAATCAGCTGCCAGTGGCTCGCAAACATTGGACTTTTTTTGGGGCATACGGCTTGATCCTGGCTGGGTTTAACACCCTGTGGACATTGTCGGTCGCCCAAAACGGGGCGGCGGTCGCGACCGTCCTGGGGTATACGTCCGTCAGCTTTACGGCCCTTTTTGGGAAGTGGTTTTTGGGCGAGAAACTAGACTGGATCAAATTGACGGCCATCGGGCTGAGTTTATTGGGGTGCATTTTGGTCGCCAATGCCTGGGATCTGGCTGTATGGAACACCAATCCCATCGGTGTATTCACTGGTCTCCTCTCCGGTTGGGGTTATGCGGGGTATTCCCTCATGGGCCGGGTTGCTTCACAAAAAGGGCTTAATCCCTGGAAAACCCTGCTGTATGCTTTTGGGGCGGCAGCTGCAATTTTGCTCATGGTTAACTGCTCCCCGGTCTGCAACTACCCGGCAAAGCAACCACCCCTGAAGATCTATTGTGGCTCAGGTTTAATTGGGTTGGTTGGGGGTATCTATTTTTGCTGGCGGTCGGTCCGACATTGTTGGGTTTTGGGTTATATAATGCCAGTTTGGGGTTTTTGTCTGCCAGTGTTACGAATCTCATTCTGACCACCGAACCCATTTTTACCGCGATCATCGCATATTTTCTCCTGAATGAGTATCTGACGGGAATCCAACTCTTCGGGAGTGGATTAATCCTGGCCGGGGTTATCTTCTTGCGAATGAAAAACGGCCAGTAATTCGAAGTAAGAGGTTTCATCATGAGCAATGTACTTAGATGTTCGGGTTATGGACTCGTCAAAACGGATATGGTGCGTGCTGAAGGTGCCTATCTTTTCGATTCTGATGGCAATCGCTATGTGGATTTTGAAGCTGGGGTGTGGGCCTTGGCGCTGGGGCATAATCACCCTCGCATTAATCATGTAATTCAATCCCAACTCGATCAAATCAGCCATATTTCGTATCGGTATACAACCGATATCGTTGAAAAAGCGGCCCAACAGGTGATCGATATCACCGGTTTTGACGAGGGTCAATGCGTTTTTTTAAGCTCTGGCAGCGAAGTGGTTGAGTTAGGGGTGCAGATTATTCGACATCTATCCCAAAAACCCCTATTGCTAACCTTACATGATTCATTTTTAGCATCGTACGGTTCTGCTGGCCGGCGGGATCAAACCGAATGGTTTCTCTTCGATTGGCATAGCTGTGAAACTTGTCCAATCAGTCAAACTTGCGACTCCGATTGTCCACAAATCCAGGCGATCCCCTGGGAAAAAATCGGCGGAATGGTATTCGAGCCAGGCAGCAGCTCGGGATTGATTAAATTCCCTCCGGCTGGACTCATCCGAATATTGAGTGTCTTTACCCGGAAATTCGCTGGGTTGCTAATGGCCAATGAGGTCACCGCGGGTCTGGGCCGAACCGGAAAATGGCTGGGTCATTTTCATTATTCATTTGATCCAGACACCATTGCAATGGGCAAAGGTCTGGGGAACGGATACCCTGTCAGTGTCCTGGCCCTAGATGCGGATATTGCTTTACAACTCAAATCTAAGGGATTTCATTA
>CAYVQU010000187.1:0-9822 GCA_964453155.1 uncultured Anaerolineales bacterium
TCAAGGTGCAAAAAAGTGTCCACTAATTTCTAGCTGTTTTTGAACCATCCCCGAATTCCGGTCCAAATCTTCAATCCGCGAGGAGATATTGAGTATGTTGCGAACCCTTTTGATTTACCTCTCAAAAGCCACTTGGGCGCGTCAATTGGTAACCCGTTGGAAAATTGCCTGGCGGGTGGCCTCTCGGTTCGTGGCCGGAGAAACGCCGGCTGAAGCCATTCGAGTGATCCAAGAATTAAATGCCAAGGGGATTTGTGCCACCTTAGATCAATTAGGTGAAAGCGTCACCAACGCGGCCGAGGCGGAGAAAGCGGCGGCTGAGATTATCCATATTTTGGAAGAGATCGATCGCACCGGGGTTCAATCGGGGGTCTCGATCAAACTTACCCAAATTGGTTTGGCCTTAGACGAAGCGATTTGCGAAGAAAACCTGCGCCGCATCATGCAACGGGCGAAGGAACTCAATAATTACATCCGCATTGACATGGAGGATTCACCCTACACCAATGTGACCCTGAAACTTTTCTATCAGATGCGGGCCGAAGGCTATGATACCGGGATCGTGGTCCAGTCCTACCTCTACCGCACGGAAGAAGATGTCCGCCAGATGATGGCCGCGGGGATCACGGTGCGGTTATGTAAAGGGGCCTACAAAGAACCGGCCGAAATCGCCTTCCCGAAAAAGGCTGATGTTGATGCCAACTTCGACAAACTCACCGCCCAACTCATCGATGGTGCCCTGGCGGCCGGTACCCCCGCCCTCAGCGAATGCGGCAAATTCCCCCCCATCCCTGCCATCGCCAGCCACGATGAAAAACGGATTGATTATGCCAAAGCGTATGCTGAAAAAGTTGGACTCCCCAAAGCGGCACTCGAGTTCCAAATGCTCAACGGTATCCGGCGGGATTTGCAGGAATCGTTAGCGGCGGAGGGCTATCCCGTGCGGGTGTATGTGCCCTATGGGACCGAGTGGTACCCCTATTTTGTGCGGCGGCTAGCAGAGAGACCAGCGAATTTGTGGTTTTTTGTGTCGAATTTGATGCGGAGTTGAATAATTATTTTGGGACGCTGAAAACGCGGATAAACGCAGAATTTAAAAAAAACAGCCTCCTGAATTGTTTTCAGAAGGCTGTTTTTTTTCAAACGTATTGTGACACTGCGCCGGTTGAGTGCTCGCTAGAGCGTATCGAAACCAGCGCCTATCTGGGGTGTTAGTTTCATGTTTTGCTTTGTTAGTAATCGTCTAGAAATAACTTCCGATTTGGAACGCATCAACCTTCGATACTCCACTTGAAATTTAAGAAATCCAGCATCCTGAGTAGTGCGCAGATCATATCGAAGGGTGCGGTCGCTACCCTTCAACGAGTTCAGGACTATGCTCAGGATGAAACTTCGCAGGAAATAATTCCCGGATTCTAATTTAGGCCCGTTCCAACAAACCCAGGGCTTCGCTAAGCTGGGTGCCATCCAGGGCGATTCGGGCGATAGCAAAGAAGTCGCTCATCCAGGTGTCGAGGGCATCGAAGGCCGCATCGCGGGTCTGGGTGGCTTGCTGAGCTTCGCCGGTTTCGTTTTCCTTGGTGCCGCTGGCCGCCACCACCTCGTCAAGCTGATCTTTGCCAGTTTGCAGTTTTTCAAGGGTGACGCCAAATTGGGCAAATTTCGATTGATAGGTCTCTTTCGCCAATGCAGCCAAGTAAAACTGCTGGACCTGATCCAGCCAACCTGAAAAACTCTGCTTCCGAATTCCACTCAAACCTAAAGCGGTCGCAGCCTGGGGATCGTTGCGAAAAGTAACTCGGGCGATTTTTAACAACCGGGAATAGGTTTTATCTGCCGCTTGCTGGGCTGCATAGAATTCTTGGGTGGCAGCGTACTGCTCCCCATATTCTTGCTTTTGAGTGACCTGGCCAGTAGAGCAGTCTCATACAGGGCTTGCCCGGTTGCCAAGCGGGCCGCATCATACCCGTATTCGGCCAACATTGCACCGATTTCGGGATTACTGGTCGTGTTGGTCAGGGCCAGTTGGCTGGCAGCCAGACGGGCATCAATGGATTGATTGGAGAAAGACATCTTGAACCTCCTGTTCATTTGTGGTCCCCCGGGTAACCCCCCAAGAAGTGGTTTTTACCCCTGGTGACACCCTTAGTTTTTATCCGTCCAAACCAAGACTCCAACCTGGCAGGACGGGGATTGATGAAATTGTTTCTTTCAGCGATTTTTGATTCTTCAAGAACCAGTTCAGCGACTCGTTTTATGATTTTCGAGGCTGGTTCAACAATTCGTTCGGGTCGTGGATTCAATATTAAGACTTGGTGGCCAATTTTCTAACTTCGATAGCTCATTACTGAGAGTTGTTGAATAGCCAGGCAGTCTCGTTCAAAGATTTTTCCAACTGAGAGTATTTGTTTGTCCGCTAAGATTCCGTTTTCTCATTTTGAATGAAATCCCTGAACTTGATTTTATATTCCAACCTGGATTTATTGTAGCATAGATATGAGATTTTTCGGGTGTATTTTTGAATAAAACGAAACTGGGATAAGGGTATAATTAGCACATTCCAACAGGGATTACACTGAGCACTCATGAATGAAACGCGACTAAGTGAACGCGAAACTGAAATTCTCAAACTGGTTGCTACCGGCCTAAGTAACAAAGAGATTTCTCAAGAACTTTTGATTAGTGTTAATACGGTTAAAGTTCATTTGCGGAATATTTTCTCCAAGTTAGCAGTGGCATCTCGCACTGAAGCGGCGATGTGGGCGGTGCAGAATGGAGTCGTTGCAACTGGCATGGGGAGGGAAAGTACACCCGATACAGTAGAACTACATAGGGAGTCTGTACATATTGAACCTGCACCTCAATTTTGGTATGCTGGGGTGCCAAAACGGCTACGCATTAGCCTTATTGCGGGTGGCGGGCTATTGTTGATGTTGATGTTGATTGGTGTTGGGATCAGTTTGCTTGTACGTCCTGAACCAGAAGTTCCAGCTCAATCCCCAGAGATGATTTCAGCCGCCGAGTTCGAAGAATCGCGTTGGAAACGGCTGGCAGATATGCCTACGGCCCGGGCTGGGTTGGCTGCGGTGGCCTTTGAAAACCACATCTATGCAATCACAGGAGAAGGAGTTGCTGGCCCGGTCGATGCAAATGAGCGCTATGATCCACAAACTGATACTTGGGAAACCCTGACACCCAAGCCGATTCCAGTTCAGGACGTTCATGCGGGAGTGATTGGCGGGCGAATTTATATCCCAGGAGGGCAGATGGTGGATGGTAGAATGACGGCCGCTTTGGAAGTCTATGATCCCGGGAGTGACTCCTGGTACTTGGGTCCTGATTTGCCTCTAGCCCTCAGTGGCTATGCCATGGAAACTTTTGAGGGCAAGATATTTATTTTTGGTGGTTGGGAAGGTGAAGAAGTTTTAGACACCGTTTTTATTTTTGACCCCGATATGGGAGAATGGGAAATTGGCCCAGCGATGCCAACGGCTCGGGCCTATGCCGGGGCCGCGGAGGTAGGGGGGAAGATTTATGTGATTGGGGGATGGGATGGGGACCAGGTTTCGGGAGTGAATGAGGTTTTTCTTCCAAACCAAGACTTGATTGGTAAAACAGCTTGGTCCACAGAACATTCATCTATTTCTAGACCCATTTCAAATCATACAGTAGCAAATAAAGAAAGTGAAATACTAATATTCTCGGGTAAGAAACATAAAAATGAAATTGTGAAATATCCAATATTTAAATATAGTACGATTACAAATACCTGGGAGAGTATCCCTGATAATCTTGGTTATGCTTTCCGAAGTCAGAGCGTTGTAATCTGGAATCGAATCTTTCTAATGGGGGGGGATGGAAACGCCATTGAAACAAGTGTTTGGTCTTATATATCCTCGTTTTCGGTCAATTTTCCAATTCTTAAATAATAAAAGTGATAGTCATGGATATGGATCAATATAATGCAAATTTATACCTAAATCTACTTAAGCAGTGTTTAGTGAATAATATATATGGGGAATTCGAATATTGGCCGGCAATAAAAAATAAGGGATTTATTAGAAAGTTCTTGATAAAAACATTAGGCAAATTTGGCTTAATTCTGATGCGACATCAACCTTTTGATAAAGCTCTCAGAAAATTGGGTCGAGATTGGCCCCCCTTCGCACATACAATGGTTGGAATAAAAAGACTAGAGAATATTCAATACTGCCTCGAGACGATTATTCGAGAAAACATTCCCGGAGATTTGATTGAAACTGGAGTTTGGCGAGGTGGTTGTGTAATATTCATGAATGCTATATTGAGAGCTTACTGCATCACGAATCGAAAAATTTGGGTTGCGGACTCATTTTTTGGAATGCCAACTCCAGACTTTGAGAAATATCCTCATGACAAAGGTAATGATCTATCAATGAATTTGGAATTATCAGTTTCATTGCAGCAAGTTAAAGCAAATTTTAGAAAATATGAATTGTTAGATGATAATGTGAGATTCATCAAAGGTTGGTTTTCAGATTCACTCCCATTTGCTCCTATTAAACAATTGGCTTTACTTCGATTAGACGCCGATCTTTATGAGTCAACAATGACCAGTTTAACGAATTTATATCCAAAACTTGTACTAGGGGGGTTTGTAATTGTTGATGATTATGGTGTGTTTGATGCCTGCAAACAGGCAATTCACGATTATAGACATCAAAACAATATTACTAGTGAATTGATTGATATAGATGGCTATGGAAAATATTGGCGGAAGGTTTAATTATTTTTCTTCGGTTTCTGAGATAACAGTGTCTAAAAAATAGCCGATATTTGGAATCGAGCGTGCATTATCTCCGCGAAGAGCCCATAATTCTTGCCAATTTTCGGCATCTCTTTGTATGCTGATTTGAACACCATATCTTCTTCTTTCAAGAATGGGGTTAGCCAAATTAATAATAAATGAATTATCTTCACTGATAATAGTACTTCCAATGACTTCATTAAAGGTTATGTCAACAATTTCAATTGGTATTCCGGCAGGGCCTTTTCCAGAGACCACATCAGTTCCAATAATAATTGAGTTGATTTGGAACTGTTCTGCTCCATATCGGTTGTTACTAGCGCTCCCTGAATTAATTGGAGATGGATAAGCTAAATCCGAATTTTTGACAGGGTCCAAAATTGGCCCAGGATAGGGGTTATTTAATGAATTAATTTGCTCATTACTAGAACATCCAATTAGGATAAAAACCGGGATGAGTAAGAAAAAAAAAATTAATTTTTGGTACATATTATTATCAGTAGACCGCAGTGATAGCGGAAAAAGAGCCAAAATGGGATAACCTCAGAAGAAATCTAAGGCAAAGATTTCGGAGGAAACCAAAATGGCTCACCCAAAGTTTGGCACAAACGGCCAAAAAGTCAAGCGGCTTTCGGCCCTGGACATTTACAATCTGACCCAAGAAGGACTGCAAAGTATCTTTGAACTGGATCGCAGGAACTGCGAGTATGGTGCGCAGAGCATCTGGGATCTGGTCATCGGGGCAGAAGTAGAACGGACGACGCTGGAGACGATGTGTACGGTCTTGGCAGACAGCCCCAGCGTAAACATCGCCCGCACAGCATTGAAAGGCATCCTGCCAGAGAATGAGCAGCTTGATGAATTGGAGCAACAACTGAACACGGCCCTGACGTGGCGGTTGCCCAAAAAGTTGTTGGCGAAGCCCTTGCCCTGTGCGATTGATCTGGTCCTGATCCCGTATCATGGCCAACGGGAAGCTGGCGATACGGTTCGGCGGGGTCGGGCCAAAAGCGGCACGACCCATTTTCATTGCTATGCGACCTTGTTCACGGTCAAATACAATCGGCGCTATACTTTGGCGCTCACGCTGGTCCGGCAGGCGGATAAGGTTTTGGATGTTTTGAAGCGTCTGCTGAAACAAGCTGAAAAACTGGACTTGAAAATCAAGCGACTGCTGCTGGATCGCGAGTTTGACAACAATGCGGTGCTTGATTTTCTCAAGAACAAACCGTTTCCAGCTATCATCCCGCTGAAAATCCGCGGCAAATACGGTGGTACTCGAGCACTCCTGAAAGGTCGCAAAAGTTACATCACCACCTATACCCGCAAGAGCACGCTTTATCCGACCGTTACATTTACGGTTCATGTGGTCTGTAAGTACTCCAAAGGTCGCTACCGACGCCAAGGCGTTTTCCGGTTTGCATACGTTGTTACCAAAGATTTGAAATTGCAGCCTGTCCAAGTCTAGCGAGAATATCGGTTCCGCTTTGGGATCGAAACCAGTTATCGCCTGATGAACCAGGTTCGGGCTCGGACTACTTCCCGGTCACCCGGTTTGCGCCTTTTCTTTGTCGGGGTCGCTCTCTTTATGCTCAACTTGTGGAGTTTTGTCAAATGGCTCTATCTCTTCGTTTCAAAGCGCGGTCCTCGCAAAGTTCTACATCATCTGTTCCCACTGGCCCTGTGGCGCTTGTGGCTATGGGAAGTTGTCAAACAGCGTCTCCGTTTGATTATGGAAATTCTTGTCTTTCAAACCGCCTGACTGCGGCCTACTGATTATAAATAATTTATCTCTTAGATTAATCTAGCAACCGTCAAAACTGGCCCAAAGAGAGTAACTGAAGTATCTTTCCGCCACTATAGGGATAAAAACTTCGAACATTACTAATTGATTTCAGGAGTATCAAAATTTAAAAAGGGAGTAGTCTATCACTACTCCCTTTTGGGTTATTGATTTGTGTGGTTATGGAAGAGGGAAGCCCTCATAGTTGCTGGCATCTACTCCGTAACCATCTCCAACTGAATCTTCAGTTTCCCACCAACCAATTTCTTCATTAATTAACGTTATTACATTTTGATCAGATTCAATGATCATTGCACTTACAGATCCTTTCGTATATGGGTATGTTGGGGCATCACAAAGATCTGCCATATTCTTACTGTCACTACCATCAGTAACATCAGAAAGCCCCAAGAAACCACCAACACCACAGGTCATAAGGACTGTGGCAGATTCATTTGCCGGGATTGATGTTGTCATCCAAACTGTGTCTCCTGTACTAACTCCAATACCAGAGTCAGCTTCAGAAACAACTAGCTTGACGGTGACGTTTGCAGTTGAAGCACTCACATTATAAATTCCAACCCCGTGGAAAAGTCCTTTCCAATTTTCTTTATAGACTGGTACAGAAATCGTTTTCCCAATACCGGTTTCAGGCGTACCTGCGTAGGTGGCGAGATCCTTGCTTCCCGCCAAGGCAAAATCACCTTCTTCATTAATCATGACAGCGATATTACCATCAGCTTTGAATTCAGCCGTATATAAGTCTCCAGGAACTGCACCAGTTGGGGGGGGGGCTGGATTCCAGACTGCATCGTAGAAGATAATGAGACCAATATTACCTGGGTCGATCGTGTGTGTTTGCGTATATTGGGTGCCTACATCGGCATGGTTGACATCCGAATCACGCCCAGTAACAGTCAATGTCACAACCGTGGTGACCTGAACTGTATCCGCGTTGTAAATGCTTACTCCACTCCATTTACCTCTATTTTTCTCAGTTGCAGCTGCACCATCGGGCCAAGCGTATTTAATGATTGATGCATAGTAATTCGAATTGGCATCACTCTCATTAAATAATCGATTTGCTTTGACAAATAATGCCGGGGATTCGGAAATATGGTGTTCTAGCATTGCACCCGCGAGAGGTTCTCCACTACTTGTTATGGTGACACCACCATAAGAATTATCACCAGACGGTAAGCTTCCGCTGGGGCCTGTAGCAAGACTGGCATCGATAACCACCATTTTATTAGGTTCCACGTTGGATACAGTATACGTATATACGTTCCCTGCCCCTAAACATACTGAACAAGGCTTAAAAACGGCAGAAATATCAGTATTGCTGGCACCGGCATTTTGAATGTAAAACGTCCCATTTTCATCGGCGTGATCTAGTTTATACAATGGATAGAAAATGGTTGTTGATGGAGAAACAATTCCCCCATAGGCACCAGATGCGCGTCCATAAGGGCTGTCGCCAGTAGCTCCCACAGAACTGTCACTAATATTCGTTAGTTGTGAGACAGCTCTAATATCTCCATTGGCACTTAAAACAGCTGCACCTTCAAAATCGGACGGGAATCCGCCATCGTTAACACAGTTTGTCTCACTTGGTTGACTTGCCCAATGCGGATAGAAAAAAGTCCCAGATCCATAAGTCGCTAGGGTGCGATCTCCACAACCATAAACTCCGGTTGTACCACTTTTTGCATATCCAGTAAGACTAGCAGTTACGCTACCAGCAGAACTATCGGTATTTTGAACAGCGATCGTTGTCCACCACCCATCACCGTTGACCCCAGTTTGAGCCATTACCCCCACTCCAAACGATGCAACAACAAGCATAGATAGAATCATTGAAATTCTTATAGATCTGTTCATAATTTCTCCTAGGTTTCCTTCCATATTTATATGATGATATTTTCCCAAAATTTGAGTAAAAATCAATAATCATTTCGGGTTATTTTGAATTTATTTTGCAATTTGTGCGCTTCTTCTTTCAATCAAAGTTACTAACTGATGTTACGCATGGTTGAGAAAATATGCTTGAAAATTCACCCTTCGATACGGTCCTGTGGACCTACTCAGGCCTGTCCTGAGCCTGTCGAAGGGATGCTTCGTGCGTAACATGAGTTACTAATCTAAAGAGTGTATTTCCCAATCATTAAATACTGAAATTCTCTTAATATTAGGATTATTGGAGATAACAGATTTGAGTTCGTTTTCCCTTAATAAAAGGAATTTAATATTCATCTTTTTGAATGATGATAATTCGAACTCATTTTCTGCAGACAATATAGTATTTCGGGGAGTAACTGGATCAAAGCCCGAATTTAAAATAAATGCATCCGGATTATTTGAAACGATTAGTATGTTCAAATAGGACCAATTTGAAGTATCAATTAATATTTTTTTCATTGAGTTTAGGATCTGAGGCCAGTATGTCTTTGATATATCGCCCAGCTTCGAGATCATATGGTGAGAATGCAGATTTCTTGCTCCAATTCAATATTTCTTGGGTAGATTGCGCAAAAGACAGTATTGCTATTCCGATGATCGTGAAATGGGCTATGCGTCTAAAGATTTTATTGAGGTTAGTTTTTACTGCTAACTTTACAGAATCATAAATAAACTTAGCAGTGAATGGAATTACCAGTAAGCTCCAGACAACGGGGATGCGCCAAAAATTATGGCTGGGGAGACACTACCCTAATATTGAGATAAACGACATACTTAAAAATGCGATACTGGGGGCAATAGCCCACAACTTGATAATTTCTTCTCTTGAAAAAATAAGGGGAAATAAACCCAGAAAATTTAGAGTCAGCAAATTCTGTTTCATAAATTGGGTAAAAAGATTATTTAGGATTAGCATTTTTAGCGAATCACCGTGTAATAGGATATACCGTCCAGCAACGCCACCCATAAATCCAAGGGGTTCACCATTTTCAAATGCATGAAATTTTAGCCAATAAATTGGGAAAAGACCCACTGTAAATAGTATTTTTCCCAGTGTACGTTTTTCTATAGCAATCCTTTTTTGAGTTATTGATAGAAACAAAATACTACCAAAAAAACTCCCTGAAAAAATCCACCCTTCATAGCGAATTGTACTTGCCAAAGCAAAAGCTAATGTGCACCCTAGTAGCACTCCTTGGCGTTTAGTGAATAGCCATCGCGCAAAGAGAGCATTGCTATTTAGTTTTCACTGCGAAACGAAAGGCCCCCGAAAATGTTGTAAACGGTGCAAACC
>CAYVQU010000188.1:0-9790 GCA_964453155.1 uncultured Anaerolineales bacterium
GCTCAGTTTGGACTGGTTTACCATGTTCACCCCTTATTGTGAATAGACTCTCAGGTTGATGACTTCATTGGCTGCGCTGATCCATAAACCAATGGCCAGCCCGGCCAGTGCCGGTCCAAACCGCAGCACCTGGATAGATTTAGACCACATTTCGGACCAATCGGCCTGATCATCGACTTCGGCTGGAATGAGTTTGGTAATCAGAAAGATGGCGATGATGCCCAAGATGGCAAACACCCAGAAGGGTGAAATCCAACCGCCGCGGGCGATTAAAAATCCAGTGATGGGGATCCCAATGAAAAAAGCCAATGACCAACCCAATTCGGTTATGGCCACAGCCAGCCCGCGGCGTTCATACGGTACCTGATCCCCCAAGTAGCCATGCATATGGGGATCAAACATGTATTTCCCGATGGTTGTTAAAATTAAAGAAACCACAAAAACCGGAAAAATGGGCCACAGGACCACGATCATAACCCCCGCTGTAAACAAACCCAACCCTGTCAACATCCCAAAACGGCGACCGCGGCTTTCGGTCAGAATGGCCAGAAATGGGCCGAACATCCCCGCAATTTGACGTCCAGATAGAGCCAGTGAAAATGTCGTGATACTCACCCCCAACCCGCGAGCTAAAATGGGTAAAAAAGGATAAACCATCCGGAACATGGTGTTGAAGACGGTTCGAATAAAGGCAAACGCGGCGATATTGAGGCGGAGGGAACGGTTCATATTTTGTAGTAGGTGTGAGTCACCGACTCACCCTTTCGATTGATTTAAACCACCGCGCCACCTGCCAGGCGGCCAGGAACAGTAAAACGTTAAGTCCGGCAAAAAATAGTTGGATTCGCCCGGCGTTGGTGGAATCAAGCATCGGGCTGGGGGGATGCATGACATTTTCGGTGGCCCGTAAAGTGACGAAGAGGGCGATCACATAGATTAAATTCCACCCTGAAGCCCATGAAACTGGCAGAAACGACAGGCCTAGTTGCAGTAATATGCCTGTTATGGCGAAGATGGCTGCCATCCGCCAGCGCGGTTCGGCCAGGAATAACCCATTCCAATTGGCTTCCATCGCCCACAACGAAATTGGGAGATAGGTAATCCAGAAAAATAACCCAGTTCGGCCTAGGGCGCGCGACCAGAGGTGAAAATCATTCGTGGTAGAGGCAGATCTTAGCCCTGCCTTTACCATGATGATTATTCCAACCAACCCTACAATCCCGGCGGCAATGAAGGCGACCAACGCGGCCCATACCCAGGCCCCGTGGAGATAAACCACCCGTGCATTCGACCCCAATGTTGCTTCCTCAGGGCTGATCATGGTTACCAGGGCAGTGATTGCCGAGAAAATAATAAACCAAAGTATCGGAGATTTTTTCATAAGTATACGCGTTGTAGGGGCGGGTCTAGACCCGCCCCTACCATAAATTGGAATATTTCTATTTTATATCCAATTCGGTTCCTGGTACACCCCAAATACACCTTTCATCACATCCATTATTTCCCCCAAAGTGGCATACGCCCGTACAGCCTCCAAAATATAGGGCATGGTGTTTTCACTGCCCTGGCAAGCGAGGCGCAGCCGATCAAGGGTTTGGCCGACGTGGCCGTTATCGCGCCCTTCCCGAACTTGGGCCAGCCGGGCCATCTGGCGTTCGTAGCCCTGGGGATCCATCTTTAACAGTGGGACAGAGAGAGGTTTATCTTCGGCGTAGGCGTTGATACCCACAATGTGACGGACATTGGCATCGATTTCGCGTTGGTACCGGTAAGCCGCGTCGGCGATCTCCGACTGGAAGAACCCCTTTTCGATGGCCGGGAGCATTCCGCCTAAATCTTCAATCCTTTGGAAATAGTCATAGGCTTGTTTTTCGATCCGGTTGGTTTGAGCTTCGATGAAATAGGAACCACCAAGGGGGTCGATTGTATTGGTCACGCCTGATTCTTCGGCGATAATTTGCTGGGTGCGTAAGGCCACGGTAACCGCATGTTCAGAAGGTAGGGCCAGGGCCTCGTCCATGCTGTTGGTGTGCAGGGATTGGGTGCCCCCAAGAACCGCGGCTAAGGCCTGAATGGCCACCCGTACTACGTTATTCTCAACCTGCTGGGCGGTTAGGGATACTCCCGCGGTTTGGGTATGGAACCGCAGCAGCCAGGAGCGAGGGTTCTTGGCCCCGAAAGTTTCTTTCATCTCTCTAGCCCAAATGCGCCGGGCGGCCCGATATTTGGCAATCTCTTCGAAGAAATCGTTATGGGCGTTTAAGAAGAAGGATAGCCGGGGGGCAAATTCGTCGATATCTAAGCCCCGTTCCAGTGCCCAGCGGACGTATTCCAGCCCGTCGGCCAGGGTGAAGGCTAATTCCTGGGCGGCAGTGGAACCGGCTTCTCGGATATGATAGCCAGAGATCGAGATTGTGTTCCATTGGGGCAGTGTGTTAGTACCAAATTCGACGGTATCGGTGACCAATCGCATCGAGGGTTCGGGTGGGAAAATGTATTCTTTTTGGGCGATATATTCTTTGAGAATATCATTTTGGATCGTACCCCGCAGTTGGTCGGGACGCACCCCCTGTTTTTCAGCCGTGGCGATGTACATGGCCCAGATGATGGCCGCGGGCGAGTTGATCGTCATGCTGGTGGAGACTTTATCCAGTGGAATGTCGGCCAGGAGGTACTCCATATCTTTAAGCGATGAAACCGCGACCCCGCATTTACCGAACTCGCCCAGGGCTTCGGGAGCATCAGTATCGTAGCCCATTAGGGTTGGCATATCGAAGGCGATCGACAGCCCGGTTTGACCCTGTTCCAGGAGATATTTGAAGCGTTGATTGGTTTCTTCAGCGGTGCCAAATCCAGCGAACATCCGCATCGTCCACAGGCGACCGCGGTGCATGGTGGCATGAACCCCGCGCGTGTAGGGGTATTCTCCTGGATTACCGAGATCAGCTTCATAATCCAGGTTAGCAATATCCTGGGGCGTGTACAGCCGCTCAATTGGGTCAGAGGAGGTCGTGATAAATTGATCTTGCCGTTCGGGAAAGTGATTCAGGGTCGGGTTTAGCGTTCTTTTTTCCCAATCTTCGGTTTGACGCTGTAATTTCTCAAGCTTACGGGGATCGAACATGGATTGCTCCTGGATAAGATGGATAATTTGTTCTTCAATTGGTTAGTCGGTTCGCCGGCGGAGAATTGAGCCTCCAACGAACAATCCAACCAATCTATGCCGGAGGCAGCCAAATCGTGAAAGTGCTGCCTTTGCCAAGTTGACTGTCAATGGTGATTTGCCCATTCATGCGGGTGACCAATTCTTTGGAGATGGATAAACCTAAGCCGGTGCCAGAGGCGCCAGTTTTTTCGCTGGCTGCGCCCCGGTAAAACCGATCGAAGAGCAGATGAATTTCATCAGCAGCCACACCCACCCCGGTATCGATCACATTGATGGTGACCCAATTTTGATTGTCTTTGACCTGCAGAGTGGTTTTCAAATTAATACTTCCACCCGGTGGGGTGTAATTGATTGCGTTGGTCAGCAGGTTCGAAAGGGCCTGGTTGAGCCAATTGGCATCGGCCAGGGCGGAGGGCAAATCATCTTGGGGGGAATACGATAGGCGGATTTCTTTCTGTGCAGCCAGAAAAGCGCGGTCAATGGTCAACTGGTGCACAATCTGATTTACTTTGGTGGGGCGAATTTGACCAGCAATTTTGCCCATCTCGATGCGCGAGAAGGTTAGCAGACCTTCAATCAGGTGAGTCAGGCGTTCGGTTTCACGGTGCAAGATGCTCTGATAAGTGGCGCGCTTGCCCATGTTCTGCTGATTTTCGAGCAGTCCCAAATATAGTGTCAGGTTAGTGAGTGGGGTGCGAAGTTCGTGAGAAACATCGGAGATGAACTGCGATTTGAGTCGGTCAAGTTCTCGGAAGCGGGTTACATCCCGAAAGACCACCACTTTCCCAATAGGGTGGTGGGCATCGTCTCGGATTTGAGATGCCCGGGCCTGATACGCGCGCCCTTGCACTTCAAGCACGGTATCCATCTCAGGGATATTGATATTTTCTAAACCGTGGAGAAAATCTTGGCTTAGGAGATCTTGTTCAGCGTCACAGGCTGCGGCATATAGTTTTTCCCCAGCCTGATTGGCCTGGATCAACTGATTTTCTTCATCTAGCACAAAAACCGCATCAGGAACCGAGGCTAGAATGCCTTCGATATTGTCTTTAGCCGCCCGTAATTCTGCGGTGCGGAGTTGAACGCGATCTTCCAATTGGGTGGCATAATCTTGAAGTTGTTGGTACAAATCTGCATTTTGGAGGGCAATAGCAGCATGAGCAGCCAGAGCTTGTCCCCAGGCGATTTCATCTGGTGAGAATACTCGTTCGTGGACATCATCGAGGAGTTCGACTAACCCAATTGCCCGATCTTGAAAGAGCAGCGGGATCATCAGGTGTGTTTTGATTTCAGCCTGCTGCATGAATTGACGTTGATTTTCATCGAGGTTCTGGTTACTAATCTGCGCCTGAATCGGTTGGAATTCTTCGAGGGCTTTCTTTATCAATGGAAACCGATCTAGGTCATAGGGCTGCAGCCAGAAGTCCCCCACATTCCAGAATTCAGGAGTGTAATTGGCCATTAAGATCAATTTCCCTGTGCGGGCCTCATAATTGGAGATCACACAAGTTGGGACCGCGAGAATTTCCGTCATCTGCTGGGCGACGATGTGAAGTACGTCTTCGATCTGCAAACTACTCGAGACGGTAGCCGCGGCGGTGACTAGCGCGGCCATTTCCTCCGCCCGCCGTTCGCTGGCGGTAAATAAACGCGCGTTTTGGATGGCTGTGGCCGCGTGATCGGCAAAAATGAGCAGCCGCCGGGTGGTTTCGGGGGTAAAGAAATTGCGAATATCGCTATCAACGTTCAAAAAACCCACCACTTCATCATCCAACATAACAGGGACCCCGGCGTATCCTTTGATCCACTCTAGTTCTGGGAGCGGAATCCAATTAGGGTCGATGGTGGTATCGGGAACCAGATAAGCTTCGCCATCCAACATCTTGGCGATATTTGGGGCTTGCAGAGAAATCCGGAAAGAATCGAGCATTTCGATATAACTCGGAATGTCTTCATAGCCGTGGTGATGTCGGATCGTGGCAAAGTTTTCAGAGATCATTAAGAAGTTAGCGGCTCGACAGGGCACAACTTGCATGACCTGGGTCAGAATAAGATCCAACACCTCTTCTAGTTCGAGACTGCTGTTGATCGAAGCTGCGGCCTGAATAAGCGCCTCGGCCAATACGCGTTGATTCTGCTCCTGTTGGAATAAACGCGCATTTTGGATCGCGGTAGCCGCATGGGTACCAAAGCGAGTTAGGGTGGTGACCATTTCAGGCGTAATCCCCTCAACTCGGTCGCTATCAGCGTGTAAAATGCCAACCACTTCGTCATTGACCGTCAGCGGAATCCCCGCGTAGGATTTTACCCACTCGGTTCCGGGGGCTGGTTGCCATAGTTTGCTGGCCGAAACGTCACCGACCAACACGGGTTTCTTGCGATCCACCATAATTTTGAAAGTGGGGAATTTTTCCATCAGATCTGGATCAGCCAAAACCTCCAATGAACCCGGGAGTTCATCATACCCTTTTGACCGGATTTGACCAACGGTATCATTCTCGATGACCATAACATTGACTGCCCGACAGGGGACTACCCGCAGCGCTTGTTGCAAAATTTGATCGAGTAGGGCTTCTAATTCAAGCGTGCTGTTTAAGCTGGCCGCAGCCTGCCCCAAGGCTTCAGATAAGTTCCGTTGATCTTGTTCGGCCTGGTATAAGCGCGTATTTTGGATGATTATTGCCAGGGTTTGTGCCAGGGTCATACCTAGCTGTAGTTCACTAGGCTCGAAAGAATGGGGTTTATCAAAATAAATGGTTAAAGCCCCAATCGGAAAATCTTGGAACAAAATTGGTAGTATCAGTAAAGCCCGGACCTCATATTCGGCCATAAAATGGATTCGGTCGCCATAAGTCGAATCCGCGAGCGTGTCGGTTACGAACACCGGTTGCAAAGTTTTACGAGCCGTATCACCCGGCAAACCATGGTAATCGCGCGCAATCCTTTGGGCATATTCTGGCGCCACATTATGTGATTTCGTATTGGTAATTTGCTTGGTATCGGGGTCAACAAAATATATCGCACTGGCATTCGCTTCTAATAGTGTTTCGCAGATGATCAAGATTTGGGTCATCAGCAGATCTAAATCGCGAATTTGAACCAGGTCTGCCGTTAGTTTATTAAGCGTTAGAAGTTGATCTTCATACCGCTGTTGCTGGGCGATATCGCGCACGGTAGCCACAAAAAATTCCGGTTTGTGGTGGACATTTTTGATCACCGAAGCATTGATGGCCAGAACATAATTGCGCCCTAGTGGCGATTGATACTCAAATTCAAGATAAAGCCGTTTTCGCCGTTCCAGTTGCCGGAGTAAATTTGGGAAATCGGCTGCCAACCAGGAGGGCAGCAAATCACTGATATTGAGTTGAATAATTTCGTTGAAATCACTACCGAAGATATAGGCAACTGAGGCGTTCACATACAGAATCTCACCTTCAAAATCTGCAATCAGCAGCCCATCCCACATTGTGTCGGCGGCGGCTTGTAGAGTAATTTGGGTAGATTTGGTCTGCTCCTGAACCAGGCTAAAGGCCAAATCAGAGGCAATTTCCTGGCATACCTGAGTTTCTGCTTTATCTAATTGCCGGGAATCCCCTAAATGGATGATCAATTCACCAAAATGGTGATTTTCAGCTTGGATTGGAAAGGATATTGCGTCTTTTGGGGGTGTATCCAAATTCTTTATGTCTGTAGGTTGGTTCCCAGCCTGAAAAATCCGCCCCTTAATTCCTGCGAATTTAATCGGGAGCGAGATCCATACGAACGACGAAATTTGGGCACCAACAATTTGATCACAGACTTGTTGGAATATAATCTGGGGCGCGGTACCGCGCCCGATTAAACGGTTAATATTGCTTGAAATTTGGAAAAATTGGGTAAGTTTCGATTTAGCAACCGGCATTGGGTCTTTACCTGGTTTTGGAATTGGGCTCCATTATATACCGAATTGACGGCGCGCGTTTCCCATTTCTCACCTGACACATGACACCAAACCCGCACCGACACCCTGACACTTGTTTTTCCAACTGTTATAATATGGATATGAAATATCATATTTGGACTGCTGGTTGTCAAATGAACGTCGCCGATTCGCTGCGGGTATCTTCCGCCCTCGAAGGGTTGGGCTATGCCCAAGCCCATGGATACGAAGAGGCCGACGTGATTGTCTTGAATACTTGTGTCGTACGTCAAAGCGCTGAAGATAAAGCTTACGGATTTTTAAACTCCTTAAAAGGGATCAAACGCCGCCGCCCCGAAATGATCATCAACCTGATGGGTTGTCTGGTGGGTGTCAAAGGGCACGAAAAACTGCAAAAAGTCTTCCCTCATGTCGATGTTTTCTCCCCGCCATCGGACCCCGGCCCCCTGCTGGCCCACCTGACCCAAGATGAAACCCGGGCAATGGAAGATGCCGAAACCTCCCGCCGGTTCGCCTTGATGGATGGGGAACTGACCCTCCCAATTCATGAACAAGGCCAATTGATTGCCACCCATGTACCGATTGTCCTTGGTTGCTCACATGCTTGCACCTACTGCATCATCCCCTATAAACGCGGTATCGAGCGTAGTCGCCCGGTGGGAGACATCGTCGCTGAAGTTCGCTCGTTGGTGGCCCAAGGCGTCAAAGAAATTACCCTCCTCGGCCAAATTGTTGATCGTTATGGTAAAGACATCCCCGATGGCCCTAACCTGGCCGCCCTGTTGCGGATCGTGCACGAAGTTCAAGGTCTGGAACGCATCCGGTTCTTAACCTCCCACCCCAACTGGATGACGGCGGAACTACTCGACACTGTGGCTGAACTTCCTAAAGTCATGCCGCATATCGAGGTGCCGGTGCAAGCTGGCGCCGATGGCGTACTCGCCAATATGCGCCGCGGGCATACCGCTGATGACTATCGTCGCCTGATCGCCGAAATTCGGGACCGCATTCCGAATGTGGCCATCGCTACCGACATTATTGTGGGTTTCCCGGGGGAAACTGATGCTCAATTCCAGGAGACTTACGATCTGCTAGCCGAACTTAAAATGGATGTTGCTCATCTGGCCCGATACTCCACCCGCCCGGGCACCGTCGCGGCTCGTAAGATGACCGATGACGTCTCCGATGAAGAAAAATGGCGCCGTTTCCGCCTGCTGGAAGAACTTCAGGAGGGCATCGCCGCTGAAATTAATTCTCGGCATCAGGGGGAAGAAGTTGAAGTTTTGATTGAAGAGAAAATCCGTGGCCGCTGGCGGGGTCGGACTCCAACCAACAAACTTGTTTTTGTAGAGTCTGATGAAGATTTACGCGGAAAAGTTTTAGATGTGACGATCACCTGGACCGGCCCCTGGTCGATGCAGGCTCGATTACCCCAATTTCAGGGGGGTGTATCCTCATTTGAATTGGCAGCCAACCCAAAAGTGATCAATCCTTAACCCTTTGCCCCTCAAGGACTGGTGTTCCGGGATGAACGCCAGTCCGACCCCCTGATCTATTTCACCACGTTCAACCAACCCCCATCGACATAATACGTCGAGCCTACCGAGTAGCTGGCTTTTTCCGAGCATAAAAACACAAAGAAATGAGCCACCTCTTCAGGCGAAGCAAAACGTCCGATGGGGGTATTCTCGGTAGCGATATTGTCGAGATATTCCTCGTGGGTCTGGTCCTGATCGGCCGTCAGGATTTTGGCCGTCTTGACCCAATCGGGGGTTAATACCAGCCCGGGGTTGACGGTGTTGACCCGAATATTGAAGGGGATCAATTCGTTCGCCAGACATTTCGAGAACATGACCAAGGCCGCTTTCGTGGTGTTGTAAATCGGCTCGTAATATAGCGGTTGGGAGGCGCAAATTGAAGCGTTATTGAGAATAACACCGCCTCCGCGTTCCTTCATCAAGGGAGCTAACCCCCGTGATAGCCGGACTGCTGCCATGACATGCAGGTCCCAATAATACTGCCAGCGGTCATCATCGGCTTCGAGAATGGTCTCTTCGCTCCCGGTTCCGGCGTTATTGATCAAAATGTCTAAACCGCCGAACTCGCTTGTAATGATTTGGATCAAATTCTGAATGTCAACCGGATTGGTTACATCCACCTTAACCCCTAATCCTCTAACCCCACAGTTCTTTGCAATTTTTGCGGCTTCTTCCTGTGCTCTTTCTTCCCCGCGGGCGCAGATGACAATGTGTACTCCTTCGGCTGCTAATCCTTCAGCAACGGCCAACCCAATCCCTACACTGCCGCCGGTGATTAGGGCAACTTTGTCATTTAATCCCAAATCCATCGTGAACTCCTTTACTTCAAGTTTTGATTTAGTTAGATTTTGGTCGGTATTTTCCCCGCGCTACGGGTGAGATTTTAGTATGTTTCGTGTTTCCGTCTTGCTTTTGATAGCTGACGATAAGTTTTGCTAGGGCGGCCACTGTCGGGTTTTCGAAAATGGACTGGATGGGTAGTTCAACCGCGAAGGTGTTTAGAATTCTAGAGACAATTTGGGTTGCGGTGAGGGAATGACCACCCAGATCCAGGAAATGATCATGGACGCCGATTTTTTCAAAATCTAAAACCTGGGCCCAATTTTCGGACAATTGCTCTTCAGCCGATGACCCTGGCTCAGCAATTCCCGGTATTGGGGCAGTTGA
>CAYVQU010000189.1:0-9679 GCA_964453155.1 uncultured Anaerolineales bacterium
TTCACAGACCCAACGATGGCGAACTGCCGCTGCTAATTCTGCATAAACTCTTATGAATGTTGAACCTTCACCAACGGTTGAAGTCACCGATATTTCTCCATTTAAGAGGGTTACAGCTTTCTTTACCAGCGCCAAACCGATCCCCGTGCCAGCGACCTCATTTTCGGTATGCAACCGTTGAAACATATTAAATATGACCTCCAGATGTTCGGCTGGAATTCCTATACCGTTATCTCTCACCTGGAAAATTGCAGCCTCAGCCGTCAACTGCACAGAAATATCAATTTCTGGGGTTACGTCAGAGCGTTGATACTTGAGCGCATTATCCACCAAATTCGTAAATATCTGCGAGAGGGTGGTGCGATCTCCCCAGATGGTAGGGAATGCCTCAGGCAAATTGATTTTGGCATGGAGATTCTCAATTTGATCTTTGAAGATCAGCAAGATTTCATCACATAAGGGTTTACATTTCACCGGTCGGATTTGGATACCCCGCCGTCCCAAACGCGAATAAGTCAGTAAATCTTCGATCAGTTTTTCCATCTGGCCACTGGCCTGGACCACATAATCGAGATATTCCTGGCCCTGAGGGTTAAGATCAGTCTTATGCCGTTCCGCTAAAATTTGGGCAAATCCACTGATGCCACGCAAGGGCGCCCGTAGGTCATGCGAGACCGAATACGCGAAGGCTTCCAATTCCTGGTTAGCGTGAGTTAGTCTATCGGCGGTGGTTTTGGCGTGGTGGTTGGCCTTTTGGAGATCGGCCATCAAGTTGATCATACCGCGGTTTAGTTGATCAGACTGCCTAATTCGCTCTTCTAATTCGGCCGTCCGGTCGCGAACTAGCTGCTCCATATCTGAGGCATATTGCTGAATCTGCTCATATTGCTGGGCGTTATGAATGGCAATCGCGGCCTGGTTGGCAAATAAACTCAACAGATCAGCATCGGCGCGCTCAAATTTGCGCGGCGGTTCCGCAAAAACATCCAAAACACCCAAAAATTCATCCATCCAGATCACCGGAACGCCGACATCGGCATTATGCTTGAGATTTGCCTCCCATGTGTGCAAGCGACCACCCCATTCGGCATAGTTGTTTACAATCAACGGCTGTCGAGTCTCCCAAATCTGGCCACAAAAGCCTTCGCCAAATCGCATAGTTGTGTTTTCCGGAACTGTTTCGAGGCCCGTGTAAACGGCGTAATCTAAAATATTTTCATCTTTTCGTAAGATTGCCATTCCCCCAGCCACCCCGCCTAACAAATCCACAGCTTTTGCTACGATCGATTTGAGCAAAACATCCAGATCGAGCTGCGAGGCAATTTCCAGGCCGACGGTGCGTAAAGCTTCCAAGTGAGCCGCTTGCTGCTGCAATGCTAACTCAGCCTGTTTCTGTTCGGTAATATCCCAATCAATACCCGCAAACCGAAGCGGATTTCCATTTTCCGCCCGGAGTACCTGACCGCGAGTCCGCAGCCAGCGGAGGCTGCCATCTTTATGATAAATCCGGTATTCTGCATCAATCACTTCTTGGTGGCCAGTTAAAACTGCTTGCGATTGCTGCTGAAGTCGCTGCAAATCTGAGGGGAATATCTGTTGATCCCAGGCTTCAACTGAATTGAGGAAGTCATCATTTTCATAACCGATGAATTGTTTCAACTGCGGGGAAAGGTAAATGCTGGTTGGAGGAAATTTTCCCGAAGAATCTGAGGGATCATATTCGTAATACCACTCGGCACCGGTAGAACCATAGATTGCAAACTCAAGGCGGGTTTGATGATCCTGGAGTTCGGCAGTACGGGTGGCTACCGCGGCAGTCAAACGATCTTTTTCGGCAGTTAGGAGTTGAGCTTGTTCCTGGTTCTCGAGGATGAGGGCCAGCATTTGGATCGCATTATGCACGATGGATAGGGTTTCTGGAGTGGCTTCGTGCGAATCGTGGATAACAATATGGCCGAAGCTATTTTTTGTCGTGGCAACCTTGATCGAATTTTCCAGATCCGGCTCCACTGTATCAATATATTCAAACTTTACCCTTGGGACGACATTATTGACCGCGTCCAAAAATACGGTTCGGATCAAGTCGGAGTCATTAATTTGAACCAGATTGACCATTAAAAGTAGCAGATCGTAAGCCAGATGGTTTTCAGTCATGCGATAGGGGCCATCAGTAGGTTAGTTTGATCGTGGTTTGTTTGTTGGGAGGGGTTGAACTACGATCGAACGGCCCAACCCTCACATCAATCAAATCAGTCCAATTTTTCATCAATACCCATATTAAGTGGGTCATCGGCAACGGGGATCATACCCGCCGCGGTGATCTGCTTGCGGAGTTTTTGAATAACTTCTTTGAGTTCAGCCATGCGGACTTCGCGGCCCGTCATCGCATTGACCAACATCGTGAGATCTGCCGTTCGTTGGGCAACTCGGTCTTCTAATTTATCGGCATGGGCCTGGGCTTCTTGAATGAGGCGGGTATTTTCTATACCGATGGCCGCATTATTGGCAAAGATTTCAAGCATCTCGAGGTCAGATTGAGTAAATTCCGGATCCGATACCTCTCGGTAAATGTGGATTACACTGGTTACTGCTTGCCGCCAACTGATCGGAGCGCTCATTATCCGATAATTTGGCCCGCCAGCCAAAGTGGGGATTTTGTGTTCCCAGTGCTGATAGTTATTCACAATCATGGGCGTTCCAGTTTCAGCAACGATACCGGTCACACCTTCACCATACTTCACCACTACGCCAATATTATCGTTAGGATTTTGATAGCTGACAGTGTACCGGGCCTGACGTTCTTCTGGTTCGCAGATATACAACCCGCCTCCTGAACCCATAAAAAATTCCGTGGCACGTTCAACGATGGCGTTGAATACTGTATGCATATCGGTGGGCATGTTGATATCCAGGGTAAAGGCATGCAGCGTGGCCATTTCTTCGGCCCGACGTTTAAGGAGGGTTTCGATTTGCCTACTGGCCGTAATATCCAGGGAAGCCAGATAAACCCGCTCCCATGTGTCCACATACGCGGGGAAAATGGAGGCTTTCAGCAGGCTATTTTTGACATTTCCATCCAGATCCTTGGATTCAACCTCGATTTCAAAGTTCCGGTGCCCGTCAATAAATGCGACTAATTGTTCTTTAAAAGAATCAAGCGAATCGGTGGTGGGTAGCTCTAGAAACCGCTTTTTCAACTCCTCAGGGTTTTTGGCATTATGAAAATCAAGGACGATTTGATTGACGTCAATGATTTTGATCATCTGAATACATTTTATAATTTCATCCGGATGCGAGTCAAAGTAGGCCCGAAAGTCAGTTACCCCATTGGTTTTAAGGGTATCGATATATACTTTGATCTCAGAATGGTCTTGTTCCCACTGTTCGATGGATGAATCATGGAACAAACTGCGATAACGAATTTCGTTCTCTCGGATTCTGGCCTCAGCTCGTTTTTGAGCCGTCACGTCAATTGCAGAAACGAATACGCGTTCCCAAGTATCCTTATATTGGGGAGGAATACTTACCTGGATCAACGTATAAACTTTATCTCCGGCTAAATCGATCGTAACGACTTCCCCCTGATACAACTCAACTTCCAACATACCCAGAATTTGCCGGATGAATTGATCAATGGTTTGGGCCATGATGCGGTCGGCAACGGTCTTTTCAAGCTCTGCGAGATTCTCAACCTGACTTTGGTCGAGGCCGGCCCGATTGGTACCCAATACTTTTATCATAGAAAAACACAGGTTCACATCTTCTGGGTGGGAATCGAAATGGGCGCGCAGGTCAGTTATGCCTGCGGCTTGCAGGTCGTCGAGAAAACGCTTAATCCCCGATAAATCTTGTTCCCACAAGGCGACCGGGGCACTTTCAAACAGGCTCCGATAACGGGATTCGCTTTCCTGGAGGGCCTGTTCACTTTGGGTTGCTGTGATCACCTGCGAAAGGGTGTTCGCAACCGTTTCAAGCAAGGCATCTGCTTGTGGAGATAACTCTGCCTTGCTGAACAAGGCTAAGACCCCAATCGTAACCCCCTCCGAATCCGTGATCCGATAGCCGGCAAAAGAGACCAAACCGAGGTCTGCGGCCCAGGTATGATCATGGACCCGTGGGTCATGAGTGACATCATTGGTGATGAATTTGGGTTCATCACCAGCTGCAACCCGCCCGATTTTATAAGCGCCAAATGGGACCCGACCATGGGCTTCGCCATCGATATGGGTATAGCGCCCAGAACTGGCTATCAGGTGCAAGCAATGTTCACGATCCGAGCAAACATGTGGTCCAGTTTGAACCTCGGCGTGGATACAGCCCTGATCACAGCGATCGCCTGGGCGAGCAATCCAGATTCGGCAAAAATCGGCCTTAAATATCTCAACCACTCGATCGGTGACCAACTTTATTTTGGTATCCAAATCGCCCGGAACCAGTAATGCTTCTTTCAGGTGATTAAGACCTTCGATCCATCGTTCAAATTGTTTTCGTTCAGATATATCGACTGAGGAAACGAAGACTTTTTCCCAGGTATCTTCATATCCCCGCGGAATTATTGAGCGGATAATAGCAAAGGTCGGATTTCCAACCGCATCGCGGCCAATATGTTCAGATTCAAACGCAGTTCCCCCTTCCGCAAAATAAGCGATTTCCTTGGTAAAGTTCGCAATGTATTCATTGGTAATCAATGGGCTCAAATTCTCGGGAACATCTTCGAATGAATCGATTTCCCGGCTTTTCAAGCCGCGCTGATTGACACCAACGATCTTCACCAGCTCAGCACAAGTTTTCACTGCCTTTGAATTTTCAGAAAAATAGGATATAAAGTCAGAAATGCCCCGGGCTTTCAAGTCATCGATATATTCTTTCACCGCCGAAAAATCTTCTTCCCACAATATCATCGGAGACTCTTCAAACAAAATGCGATATCGAACCTCGTTTTCAGCCAGAGCTTTTTCGGCCTGTTTTCGTTCCGAGATATCTATTGACGAAACGAATACTTTCGCCCAGGTATCTTCATAGCCGGGGGGTATCGTGATGCGAACATCCGAATGCAGCGGTTTGCCAGTCAGCGTTTGGGAGATGGATTCAGCTTCAAAATGAGTCTCACCTTCCCAAAATGTTAAGATTTCATCAGCAAAAACGCTCAAAGTCTCCGGGGTAAAAATTTGCTCGAGATTATTCATCAAAGCGGCAGCTGAAGGGGCTTCATGCGCCTCGATACAGGCTTGATTTACATGGAGGGTTCTTACCCGATTAGCACACGCTAAAACGACCTGGGGATTTTCCTGAAAATGCGTTCGAAAATCAGTTACGCCCTCCGCTTGGAGTTGATGAAGGTAGTTTTTGACTTCCGAAAAATCTTCCTCCCAGAGCACAATGGGCGATTCATCGAATAAGGCCCGAAACCGGGCTTCACTCTCCCGGATGGCCTGCGCAGCCTGCTCTTGCGCTGAAATATCCTTAACAAATCCCACCATTCGAGTCGCCTGGCCATCTTCATCGAACACAAAATTCCCAGAATCTTCAACCAGGACATACGCCCCATCTCTCCTCCGAATGCGATATTTGAGCTGCGCCTCTTTCTGGGTCTTAATCAGGTTATCAATATCCTTATTAATATGGGCAACATCGTCTGGGTGAATAAGTTCAATCCACCGATCTAACCCCCCTGCCATCTCTGACAGAGAATACCCCAAGATATCCTCTACCGCCCCCCCATAAGTCACTTCATTGGTGATAGGATCCCAATCATATAGGATGTGGCCGCTGGTTTGAACCGTAACTTCATAACGATCCCGCCAAGTTTGGATTTCATTTTCGTATTCTTTCCGGACGGTGATGTCTTGGATGGTGCCAATTAACCTGACCGGATTATCGTACTCGTCATACTCCAGTTTCCCCAAACCATGCACCCAACGCGCGGCGCCATCATTGGCCCGAATGATCTGGTACTCCCGGTCGAAATCTTCATGTTGGGTGAGAATATAACGGGTGAAATATTCATCCATATAGTGCCGGTCATCCGGATGAACCAGGGCCAACCAGCTATCAATATTGGTTTCATAATCCTGATCAATGCCAAAGATGTCCTGCAAAGTCTGTGAACTGGTCCAATTTCCATTGGTGATATTCAGGTCAAACGAACCTAACCGGGCTACTTTTTCTGCTTCATTGAGTAAATAGGCGCTCTGATGTAGATATTCTTCGGCCTTTTTTCGGGTACTGATATCCCGCAATACGCAAAAATATTGGTCATCCCCCTCACTAGGCATCACCGAAACAGTCAACTCGACCGGGAAGATATGGCCGTCCTTATGAATGTTATAGGATTCAAACACCTGTCCTTGGTAGCGGTCAATTTCACCCCGAACAATTTCTCCTGTTTTACCTCGGACAGCCGGAGCCTGGAGTTCAGGAATCGTCATGGTTAGCAATTCTTCCCGGGAGTAACCCATTAACTCACACATCCGGTCATTGACGGCAATGATCTCATCATTTTCATTGGCAATATGGATGGCATCGACTGCGTTCTCAAACAGGGCCTGATAGCGATTTTCGGTCTCGATTAAGGCAAGATCGATGCGTCGGCGTTCGGTAATATCTTCGATAATCGCCAAGTGAAATACAGGCTTGATCCCATCCCGCCAAATCGAGGCCCCATGAACCCGGCACCACACAATCGAGCCATTTTTGTGAATGTAGCGTTTTTCAACCTGTAAGCGTTTTATCTCCCCATTTGAAAAATTATTCATATTTTGATGATCAGTCTGAATATCATCGGGATGAGTTATTTCCCAGAATGTCTTTTGGAGCAATTCAGCGCTAGAGTAGCCCACGATGTCGGCAAAGCGTTGATTGACCTCCAAATATCGCCCAGTTTTGGAATGGATAACGGCCACCCCCATCGCACCCTGCTCAAACATTAGCCGGAAACGATTTTCTTTGCCCCCCAAATCAAATTCAGTCGCCTCTATCGCCGCTAATTTCGCGTCGGCAGCCTGCAGGCGCGTCTGCAATTCGGCGATTTGTTTCAACATATCTTGGTGAGATTGGGAATTTTCCACTACATTTTCTCATTTTCGAGGGGCAAGGCGACATGAAATGTCGATCCGTGCCCTTCTTCTGACTCAACCCATATCCGGCCCCCATGTTCCTGAACGATCCGGTGGGTAATGGCCAACCCTAAGCCCGTACTTCTATCGCCATGTGGTGAGCGAACACTGGTGCGGCCAAAGAATTGGAATAATTTATCCATCTCATCTGCGGGAATGCCCAGCCCCTGATCTTTCACTGCGATGTGCGCTTCAGAGGGCTGGTGAGAGAGTTCAACCGTGATCTCACGCCCAGGATGAGAATACTTAATGGCATTGGTGAGTAAATTGTCGACCACCTGGCGGATTTTGGCTGGATCAACGGTCACCCAAGGGAAATGATCGGGCGGCGCAAATGTCACTTGAATTTCTTTGCGACTGGCCAAAACCCGATTGATCGCAATCCGTTCCACGATCAGAACCACCAAATCGATGTAATCGAGATTTAACGCTAACTGGCCGGATTCAATTGTGGAAACATCGAGTAAATCATCCACCAGGGTGGCCATAAACTCACTGGATGAGCGAATAATAGCCATAAATCTCATGTGTTCCGGGCTGAGCACATTGCGGGCTTCATCGAGGATGAAGTCGCTATACGACATGATCGCGGTTAAAGGGCCGCGCAAATCGTGGGCCGCCATTCCTAAAAATCGATCTTTTTGGCGGTTTAAGTGTTCCAGCTCGACGTTTTGTTTGGCCAGCTGCCGTTGGAGGGTCGCAAGTTGATTATTCAGATCAGTCAATTCATCAAAAAACGAGCTATCGCGATCGATTTGGGTCTGGGCTAGTTGGGCCTGATTTGCAATAACGTCCCGCAATGAATCTACGAACTCATTATTGGTATGGATCAATTCATTGTAGAACTGATAGACCTCAGTGCGACTCTTGGCTGCCAAAATCAATGTCCGCTCTTCAGCAACACCCCCCGCAAAATGTAAAGGTGTTAACCGGTGGTCATAAAATACATTCATTTCCCACCCAAACGCGGTCCCTTTTGCCCGTAATTCGCCCAAAAAATTTTCAAGTTTATGGACACTTTGCTCATCAATCAAATTCTGCAAGCCAGCCCCTTCATCCATTGGCGCGATCACATAATCATCCCGGAGGACTTCCAGAATACAACCATCGGGCTGACAAATCATGGCAATCCCTTGTGTGGGGGTTGTGGAGGGGGGAGGAATGCTAATGACCATCTTCAGAGAGACTTTTTTATTAATTCTGCAGTCACTGTCACTGCCTCTTGCGCATCCCGACCGAAACCATCAGCCCCAACCGATTTCCATAATTCTGTATCCACCAAAAAGGGATAACCACCGACCAGAATTTTCGGAGCAGACTCGCCAAATTGGGTCCGCACTTGATTAATGATCGCCGCGACTCTGGGCAGATGATAGGTGATGGTTGCCGAAATTCCCAAGACATCGGGCAATTGGTCTTCGATGGTACGTAAAATACTCTCAAGCGGAGTATTGGCACCTAAATAATAAGTATCCCACCCTTCCATCTCAAAGAAATCCGCCACCATCCGGATGCCGATCTCATGAAGTTCGCCACCCACTGAAGTAGCCAATAACTGGCGTCCAATGCGGTTGGAACCAAAGATATGGGCATACAATTGCGACATGATCATTTGGGTGACCGCGGTGCAGTAATGCTCTTGGGCCACACTAATTTGATTGGTCTGCCACAAACGGCCAATCTCGCGCTGGGAGGGTTGGAAAACGTGCAAATATATATCTTTAACTGCGGTACCTTTTTCGATGGCCCCCAATATTAAATCATTGGCCAAGCGGCGCTGATTGCCTAAAAGGGCTTGAACATATTCTTTCGCTAATCCGCCCATGGGCAGATTTGGATTGATAAATAATGGCGGAGAACTGGGTAACTGGCCAACATTTTCAAGAGCCGACTTAACATAAGTATCGAGAATTAGAGTCGCCGCGGCACCAAGCAAGGTTGACAGTTGTGAATAAATACATTCGAGGGTGGTAGGTAAAACTGTTTCTGGAAAACCAAGTCCTTTGAATAAAACTTTAACCCAGGCAATATAATCAAAAAACAAACCGGGTGATTCAGTTGATACAGCCTCACCCAGATATGCCAAATGATATTTCACATCCCGGACACTCTTCGACTGGCTCAACTCCCCTAAAGGCGGGCAAATATCTGCTTGTAGGTGAAACTGCTGGCGCACAATGACCGCAGCAAATTCATCTTGACGGGCCGCAAGTAACCTGGAAAACTCTTTATTCTGCATTTCTCACACTCTAATGGTTAATCGATTTGGGTACCAAGTGATGAAACTGGAACGGGATAACCAGGCAGTGGCTAATAATTGTCAGTATACCGTATAAAGTGGATCAAACAAAGTTTTCAGAAAACGTCATTGCGAGGAGGCCCTTCGACAAGCTCAGGACTAACTCCGCCGACGAAGCAATCTGCTAGACCAGCATTCAGACTGCTTCGCTCCACTCGCAGTGACGTTAATTTCAGACCCTTTCCGATAAAAACTTAAGTGCATGACGATTTGCGTCCCAGAATTAAATTAGGCAAAATTTCCCGTTATGCTAAAGCAAATTTCG
>CAYVQU010000190.1:0-9478 GCA_964453155.1 uncultured Anaerolineales bacterium
CTCAGTTTGGACTGGTTTACCATGTTCACCCCTTATTGTGAATAGACTCTATGATTTATACGGACCAACCGAAGATACAGTTTACACCACCTTTGCTTTGCGGGCTGCCGCTGGCACTGAAACGATTGGGCGCCCAATTCATAATACTCAGGTATTTGTATTAGATAAATTCTTACAACCCGTTCCAATTGGGGTGATTGGAGAGATTTTTATTGCTGGTGCTGGTTTAGCCCGAGAATATTGGCAGCGCCCGGCATTAACGGCCGAGCGGTTTATCCCTAACCCCTTTAGTTCAACACCAGGTTCCCGTTTATATCGCACGGGAGATTTAGCAAAACAATTGCCCGATGGGAATCTCGTTTTTATTGGCCGGGCAGATTCACAGATAAAAATTCGTGGTTTTCGGATTGAAATTGGGGAAATTGAAGCCGTGCTAATCCAGCACGACCAGATCGCCGAGGCTGTTGTTATCCTGGATGAGTCTGGCAGTGAAAGTAGATTGACAGCATATCTGGTGTTATCCGAAGAAGTGACGAATGACCAACTGCGGACTCATCTAACGCAGAAACTCCCCAATTACATGGTACCAGCCGAGTTTGTCAGTTTGACGACCTTGCCTCGAACGCCAAATGGAAAGATCGATCGGCAGGCACTATCTCCGCTGGCTGGTTCTCGATCTGATCGGGAGAAGGAAATCCGCCTCCCTCGCAATCCTATTGAAAATAAATTGGTAGCCATCTGGCGTTCAATTTTGGGTTTGAATGAAATTGGGATAAATGATGATTTCTTTGAAATTGGTGGTCATTCCTTGTTGGCAACTCGGGTGGTTACTCGTATTCGAGCCGATTTTGATCCCACCTTTTCTGTGCGGACCATTTTTGAGGCCCCCACAATTGCTGAGCTGGCAACCCAATTGCGAACGATGGAGCCTGGTAAAGAAATTTCGACCGAACTTGTAAGCCAACCCACACTTCGGACCGGTGATTTGCCTTTGTCGTTTGCGCAACGCCGGTTGTGGTTCTTGGACCAATATGAAAAGGATCTAATTGCGTACAATGTGCCCCAAGCGTATCGTCTGACCGGAAAACTCGATCCAGCGACTTTGGAAAAATGTCTGACAGAAATCCTTCGCCGGCACGAATCTTTGCGAACCACATTTATTGCCAAAAACGGAGAACCTTTTCAGATCATTAATCCCCCAAAACCTTTTTCGCTTACAAGGGTGGATTTACGGTCGGTACCCGAGCCCGAACGTCTGGCTCGATTGCAAGAAACCTTGGTTTCGATTGCCCGTCAGCCGTTCGATTTGACGAAAAGCGTGTTTAATGCAGCCCTTATCAACCTGGCAGATGAAGATCATGCGCTTTTGATCAATATCCATCACATTGCCTCCGATGGCTGGTCTCAAAACCTGGTATACAAGGAACTCAGTCATTTTTATTCCGTTTTTGCAGAGGGGGAGGCTTCGCTATTTCCTGATTTAAAAATCCAGTATTGTGATTATGCCGTCTGGCAGAAAAATTGGTTCGAGGAAAACGAATTTTCGGATCAGCTTCAATATTGGCAGCAAAAACTAACCGGTACCCCGCTGTTAGCATTAACTACTGACTATCCCCGGCCCCAGCTGCAAACGTATGATGGTGCCCAGTTTTCGTTTACAATCCCAGCAGATTTATCGACCCAATTTACGCGGCTCTGTCGCTTAGAAAATGTCACCTTATATATGGGGTTGTTAGCCGTTTTCAACATTTTGTTACAACGCTATTCTGGACAGGGGGATATCGCAATTGGGTCGCCCATCGCTAACCGCAATCGGAAAGAAATTGAAGATTTGATTGGGTTCTTTGTCAATACGCTCGTGTTGCGGACCAAGCTTCAGGCGGATATGACGTTTTCTGAATTGTGTTCTCAAGTCCGCGAGACCGCGGTAGAAGCTTTTACCTATCATGAAATACCATTCGAAATGGTGGTTGATGCCATCAATCCACCTCGAGACCTCAGCCGGAATCCACTTTTCCAGGTACTATTTGCAGTTCAGAATGCACCCCAATATGATCTCAATTTGGCCGACTTACAAGTTGCATCCATCGAATTCGATACCGGTATCACGCATTTTGATATCGAACTTCATATTCAACCCCAAGATGACGACTTGGAAGGACGTATTCTGTATAATACGGCTCTTTTCCGACGGAGCCGTATTGAGCGTATGAGCGCTCAATTTATAAACTTGATCAGGGGGGTGGTAGCAAACCCCCATCAGCGCATATCTCGCTATTCACTTCTGTCAACATCAGGCCAAGAGAATTTGTTGCGAACCTGGCGTGGGAGGCAAACTGAGTGCGCAAAGGCTGATTGGCTGTTGACCCAATTTGAAAAACACGCGGCTCAGTTTGGAGAAACACCAGCGGTTTCAGGTTTCGCTGGTAAAAAAACTCAGGCATGGACGTATCGCGAGCTTGAGATCAAATCCAATCAACTTGCCCATTATTTGCAACGACAGGGAATTGGACCCGATGACTGTGTGGGAATCTTTGTTAAACCCTCGCCGGAAATGGTTGTGGCAGTGTTGGGTATTCTCAAAGCTGGAGGGGCTTATTTTCCTCTCGACCCCAGTTATCCCCTCGATCGTCTGGCATATATGGCCGCTGATACCCGGCCAAAAATCATATTAACGCAGTCGGATATGATCCCTAATCTTCCAATTCATTCAGCCCAACTCGTGTGTTTAGATGACGAATGGGATCAAATCAATTTAGAGGTGGATGAACCCCCCACGCGCCCTCTGACGCCCGACAACCTGATTTATGTGCTGTATACCTCCGGATCTACCGGGCAACCTAAGGGAGTAGGCATGACTTATCGCGCCATGACCAATCTGATTGCCTGGGAACTTGCTCATTCGGCGATAACTTCTGGCGGAAAAACCATCCAGTTCAGTCCAATAAGCTTCGATGCTAGTTTTGTTGAAATTTTCATGCCGCTGTGTTCCGGAGGTACGATCGTGCTGACGGATGAATTTGCTCGCAAAGATCCAGCCCAATTAGCAGCTGATATTTCAGCGAATGACATTCAACGCTTAAACTTACCTTATGCCGCCCTGCACGCCTTAAGTTCGGAATGTACCGAATTTGAGAATTATCCGCGCCGAGTTGTCGAGATTTTTAGTACCGCCGAACAGTTAAAAATCTCTCCCTTTGTGCGAAAATTTTTCTCCAATCTCCCCGATTGTAAATTGCAAAATCAATATGGGCCTACCGAAACGCATGTGGTTACGGCAAAATCAATGGATACCGATATTGATGAATGGCCCAAATTCCCCACAATCGGCCGTCCGATTGATAACACCACAATTTTGATCCTCGATGATCATTACCAGATGGTCCCCATTGGTGTTCCCGGCAATCTTTACATTAGCGGCGATAATTTAGCGCGTGGTTATCTTAATCGGCCAGCATTAACCGCTGATCGCTTTGTCCCTAATCCGTTTGGTGAAATACCTGGAGAGCGAATGTATAAGACCGGTGATGTTGCTCTTTACCGTGATAATGGCGATATTGAATTTTTGGGCCGCAAAGATTTCCAGGTCAAATTGCGCGGTTATCGGATTGAACTCGGTGAAATTGAAGCCGTGGTACATCAATTTCCGGGCATCAAAGATGTGGTTGTTGTGCTGTCGGGGGAGACCTATGCCGAGAAACAGTTGGTGGCCTATCTGGTTCCGCAAAAACCAACAGGTTTTCCAATTGAAGACTTGCGGGCAGTTCTAAAAGCAAAACTCCCCGAATATATGGTGCCAACGAATTTCGTTGTTCTCACAGAGTTGCCGCTGACATCGTCGGGAAAGATCGACCGGCGGGCACTTCCCGAACCTGAGCGGACCCGCCCCGCTTTGATGGTCGAGTATCAACCCCCGCAAACAGACACTGAGAAACGCCTGGCCGCGATTTGGGAGGCAATTCTAGGTGTTGAGACCATTGGCGTCCATGATAATTTCTTCGAATTGGGTGGAAATTCGCTGCTCGCTTTACAGGTTGTATCTCGAATTCGGACTCAATTGAAAATTGAAACCAATATTCGTGCTTTTTTCCAAGCTCCAACGATCTACGAATTGGGAATGTTAGCTAGTATGGTCATACAAAATGAACCGCGCGCCGATCACAAAGAAACCCATGCGAGGGAAGTTGGCCGGATATGAAAACGAGTGAATTCATTGCTGACCTGAAAAGCAAAGGGATTAAGTTGTGGGCCGATGGTGATGAACTGGCTTTTTGCGCGCCTTCAGGGCAAATGACTCCAGACCTATTGGCTGAATTAAAGAGTCGTAAAGCTGACATATTAGCGCTACTGGGTGAGTTTGAGTTACTAATGGGTAATGAAGATTTCCCGCTTGGGCCTGTTCCGCGGGAAGCTGATTTCCCGCTTTCATTTGCCCAACAACGGTTATGGTTCTTATATCGGTGGGATCCAGAGAGTCCGGCCTACAATCTTTCGATGGCATATCGATTGGTTGGCCGGCTGAATGTTTCTGCACTCGAAAAGAGTTTGACCGAAGTTTTTCGCCGCCACGAAGCGTTACGAACCACATTTCCCCTTCAGGATGACGAACCCATCCAATTTGTAAACTCCATCGAGGCCGCAAAACTGACCCAGATTAATTTTACGCACATTGCAGCTAAAGATAAATCGGAGAAAATTCGTCAGTTTGTGCGTTCGGCTGTGGTCAAGCCATTTGTACTGGAGACTGGCCCCTTATTCCAAATGATGTTGATCGCAGTTCATGACGATGAATACATCCTGTTGGCAAACATGCACCACATCATCTCAGACGGCTGGTCTTTAGGGATTTTGTTTAGCGAAATCACCCATTTTTATCGGGCCTTTGATTTGGGAATACAACCTACATTGCCCGATTTGCCACTTCAATATTTAGATTATTCTATTTGGCAGCGAAACTGGCTGACAGGGAAAATTTTGGAGAATCAGCTTCAATATTGGTCCGATAAACTGAAATCGGCTCCCAATTTTGAGCTGCCGACCGACCATCCCCGTCCCGCCACGTTTACCTATGATGGTGATACATTTTCAGTAGATTTTTCCCTTGAATTATCCTCAGCACTGCGAACACTTAGTCGCGGGCAGAATATTTCATTGTTTATGGTCTTGCTGACCGGTTTTGAAGTTTTGCTGTATCGCTATACCGGCCAAGATGATCTCCTCGTTGGTACCTTTAGCGCCAATCGTACTCGGACGGAAATTGAGAACGTAATCGGCTTTTTTATCAACACGGTGGTATTAAGGACGGATCTACCTGGCGCGCCGACGTTTCGGGAAGCTTTGGAGCGGGTAAGTTCAGTGGCTTTAGAAGCTTTTGCCCATCAAGATGTGCCTTTTGAAAAAATTGTTCAGGAATTTCATCCTGATCGCGACCCCAGCCGGTCACCATTTTTCCAGGTTTCTTTCTTGCTCCAGAACTTTCCAGGCTCCCCTTTTGAATTATCCGGGCTAGAAGTGTATCCTTATCATATTGAATCTTCACTGACAAAGTATGATTTGTCTTTTATTATGTGGGAAAAACCAGATGGCTGTTTGCAGCTCGCGATAAATTACAATACCAATCTGTTTAATGCCGATACCATCGCGCGTTTGGCTCAGAATTTTCAAACTTTGTTAGCGAATGCTCTTACTGATATTGAGCAAAACATTGCCGATATATCGATACTGACCCCCACTGACTATCATAGAATGATCTCGGAATGGAATGCAGCTAAGGTTCCGTGGCCTCCAGATATGACTATTCTGACCCTCTTCGAGGCTCAGGCCAACAAAACACCCGCTGAAATCGCGATTGTATTTCAGGATCAAACCATCACCTATCA
Organism: uncultured Anaerolineales bacterium; assembly: GCA_964453155.1. Lineage (GTDB taxonomy): Bacteria > Chloroflexota > Anaerolineae > Anaerolineales > UBA11858 > CAYVQU01. The sequence continues at coordinate 5,880 of CAYVQU010000190.1, forward strand.
AGACCTGAATGCCCGCGCTAACCGGGTGGCAGCGTTTTTACTCGCTCAGGGAGCCAGCCCAGAAACTCGGGTTGCGGTCGCCCTAAACCGTTCTATTGATGCAATCATCACATTTTTAGGGATCATGAAAAGTGGGGCGGCTTTTGTTCCATTGGATATCACTTTTCCGCCGGACCGATTAGCTTTCATCATTGCTGATTCCGGTGCCATGGGGGTAATCGTCCATGACGAAATTCGGTCGCAGCTGCCTGAACTAGATATTCCGTTGTACCCGTTGGAAAGTATGCTGCAAACCGTGGAAATTTCAGCAGAATATTACCCAATTCAGGATAGAAATCCTGATTACCTAGCTTATATTATGTATACGTCTGGATCTACGGGGCAGCCCAAAGGGGTATTAGTTACTCATAAAAATATTATTGGATTTTTATGGGGTTATAAACAGGTCAACCAAGATGGATCCTGGCGAGTTGGTACCACGGTCGCCCCCTTTAGTTTTGATACTTCGATTGATGAGATTTATTCCACTTTGTGTTTTGGGGGCACCCTGCATATTATTTTGCCCGAAGAGAGCGCGGATCCCGAATATTTTGCCCGGTATTTAATAGATCATGCGATTACAACTTCATATGTTGTTCCAGATTTCTTGGAGGATATCGCCGATCATTTGCGTTCTTCTACGGACCAACTTCAACTTGAATGTTTGATCACTGGACTAGCCCCAAAAAAGGAACGGGTTTTGCAATGCTGCCGCGATCTCTCACCCGATCTTCGTATTTTGAATGCCTATGGTCCAACTGAAGTGACTTATGGAGCCACCGCTTATGTCTTTGATGGCGTTCAAGATCCTGAGAACGAAGTTCCGATCGGGGTGCCATTTCCAAATTATGAAGTTTACATTGTGGATCAGAACTTACAGCCAGTGCCAATTGGGGTTGTCGGTGAGTTGCTAATTGGTGGGGTGGGAGTGGCGCGCGGCTATGACAAACAACCAGCATTAACCGCGGAAAAATTTATTCCCGATCCCTTTAGTGACCGTCCTGGCAGCCGGTTATACTGCACCGGTGATTTAACCCGGTACCTGCCCGATGGAAATATCGAATTTTTAGGCCGGAGTGATAATCAAGTCAAAGTACGCGGATATCGAATTGAATTAGGTGAAATTGAATCAGTATTATTGCAAAATCCAGTAGTAAACCGAGCTGTGGTTGTAGTGAACGAACCTGAGCCAGGAGATAAAAGATTGGTTGCTTACGTGCAACCCGCCAGTAAGAAAAGTCCAAACCCAAAATCCCTGCGGGAAAGTGCGGAGGCCAAATTGCCAGGTTATATGGTCCCAAATTATTTTATGGTTTTGGATGAGTTTCCGCTAATGTCCAATGGCAAAGTTAATCGTCAGACTCTACCCCCACCCGAATTTTCCAGAGACTTGCTGGCAGCAGCCTATCAACCACCCGATACTCCCGAAGAAAAAATCGTCGCCACAGTTTGGCGAGATGTCTTAAATATAGAAAAAATTGGGATCCACGATAATTTTTTCGCCTTAGGAGGGCATTCACTTTTGGCAACCCAAGTCGTTTCGAGACTGCGGAAAGCTGCTCAAGTGGAACTGCCCCTTAAATTATTTTTTGAGAATCCAACGATCGCCAAACTTAGTCGAGTAATTATTTCCACGCCCCAAAAAATTCAGGATTCCACTCGGGTGATCACTTCTGTCCAGCGAGAGAGATACAGACGTCCCAAATCCCAACAGAAATGAAGATACAGTATTACGACAATACAGTAAAATACTTCTTGGTCAAGTTTTCAACACTTTACAGTAATCACAGTTTACTGAGATTACTAATTTTTTTCTTCGCAAAATTTATGTTAAATGACACAAACTATTTCTGCTATCATCGCATCTCAATCAGACCTGAACCCCGATCAAAAAAGCATATATGGGGTGCGGCGCCAGGCACTTGCTTACGGTCAGTTGCACCAACTCATCCAAACTACAATTTTCGATCTAAATACCTTTGGTGTTGGACGAAATGAGCGAGTTGCGATTGTGCTTCCCAATGGCCCTGAAATGGCGACTGCGTTTTTATCTGTTGCTGCGGGAGCAACTGCGGCCCCGCTTAACCCCGCTTACCGGACTGCGGAATTGGAATATTTTCTCCAAGATTTAGCTGCCAGGGCATTAATCACTTTACGAGGTTTTGAAACCCCCGCAGTGAATGTTGCCGAAAAGCTGGGCATTCCAACCTTATTTTTAGTTCCAGATGAAGAATTGGCTGGAATGTTCAAGCTCGAAGGTAAACAACTTGATCTAAAAACAACACCTGGCCCAGCAATGTGGGATGATATTGCCTTGGTGTTGCATACCTCTGGGACCACTTCCAAACCAAAGATCGTCCCATTAACTCACCGTAATCTGGCCACATCGGCCGATAACATTCGCCAAACGCTAAAACTTACTTCCCGAGATTGTTGTTTAAACATCATGCCACTTTTCCATATTCATGGATTGATGGCAGCCACCCTGGCTTCTATTTCCGCTGGAGCCAGTCTAGTATGCACCCCTGGATTTTACGCCCCTCAATTCTTTGAGTGGGTTGAGAAATTTAAACCAACCTGGTATACGGCTGTTCCAACCATGCACCAGGCTATATTGGCACGGGCTGCTGCTAACCTGGATGTCTTAGAAGAAACCCAACTGCGTTTTGTTCGCTCTTCGAGTGCTTCATTACCTCCCCAAGTTATGGCCGAATTAGAGCAAACTTTCAATTGCCCGGTCATCGAGGCTTATGGGATGACAGAAGCTTCTCATCAGATGGCTAGCAATCCATTACCGCCGAGAGAAAGAAAGCCTGGATCGGTGGGGCCAGCCGCTGGACCCGAAGTTGCCATAATGGCAGAAAACGGGCCAGATCTATTGCCAACTGGTGAAATTGGTGAAATTGTAATTAAGGGCGAAAATGTGACCCAAGGATACGCCAATAATCCAGACGCAAACGCCACCGCATATATGGATGGTTGGTTTCGGACGGGGGACCAAGGATACCTTGATGTCGAAGGTTATTTGTACATAACCGGGCGATTGAAAGAGATTATCAATCGAGGGGGCGAAAAAATATCTCCCCGTGAAATTGATGAAATACTGCTGTCACATCCACAAGTTCAACAAGCCATGGCTTTTTCGTTACCTGATCCACAATTGGGTGAAGATATTGCCGCGGCGGTCGTTTTGGTGGAACCTAGAATTAGTGAAAAAGAATTACGCGAATTTGTGGCCGTGCGATTAGCCCATTTCAAAGTGCCCCGACAAATTGTTATTCTCGATGAAATTCCGAAAGGCCCAACAGGAAAATTGCAAAGAAGCGGGGTGGCAGAGAAATTGGGAATAGATATTGAATCCAATGAGTCTGTTTCTCAAACTGCTGAGATCACGTTACCAAATACGCCAATAGAAGAGTTTTTAGCAGCCCTTTGGAAAAAAGTTCTAGGCATCGAATCAGTAGGTATACATCAAAGTTTCCTGGATTTAGGGGGTGATTCATTGCTAGCTAGTTTTCACTGCGAAACGCGATGAGAAGATATGTTTCAACAAAATCATT
>CAYVQU010000191.1:0-9417 GCA_964453155.1 uncultured Anaerolineales bacterium
CTTTTTTGTTGCTCAACGCTTCTGTTTTGCCTGAGTTACTGCAGTAGAGTCCACTTTGCTTCTGGCCATTATTGAAAACCAGAACGCTGCCAGCCCCTGGTAGACCAGCAGGAATCCATTGGGCGTCATGTTGGGCGAAAAGTTTTTGATCGGCACTGGAACCAGCATCATAGGCTTGCGGATTCCCCCACCGATACAAGATATCCCCACCTTTGCCGTAGTTTCCACCAGAATGACCCGCGGCCTCCCCCGTGGTGGTGCTGTGATCGATCACCCAAATTTCATTAAAGCCATGGACACTCAGCATAATTTGGTCAAGATCAGGGTGATAATCGATCGAATTGGTATGCTGCCAATCGGGATTTCCAGAACGCTTGGTGCCAAAATTCAAATCGATTAATTCTGGATGGTCGGCTACCACCCCATAATTCTCTTTCGTCGGATCTTCATCTTGAATGAGGTGATCCCAAACATGCCATTCCCAGACAATTTGATTGGTCTCTGGGTTGACTTCGATAATATGATCGGGCCAAATCCCTTCAGCTGTGATCGTATCCGGGTTACGTCCGGCCGCGAGGGCCGCGTCCATGGAGACGAATTCCCAGGCGATCATCAAGATATTGCCATTCGGCAGGGATTCAATATCATGATGGGCCTGAACCCGCTCATCTGCATATCGAAATGACCAAACCACGGTTCCATCAGGGGCAATTTCTTCGACAATTCCACCACTACCTCCCGCGCTAAAAGTCGCCGAACGGACCGTACCAGTGCGGAGCAAATTCCCATTTTCCAACAGATAAACTGAATTTCCAGGACTGTAATTACTCTGCCAGGTATACACTGCTGCGCCATCCCGGTTCATCAGGTAGGTTTCGTTCATGCGGATGGGAGAAAACAAGAACAGGTCGATTTCTGGGGGTAGTTCAACACCGATCTCAATAGACTCTGCCATTTCAGGTTCAACTTGTACTATAAAAATAGATGCCGCCAATGGTTCCACGGTTGGATAATACTCGACCGGCGCGGTACTCGGGGTAGCACTCACACCGCCGGTTTCAGGGATTTCGGAACCGAATGAACAAGCCCCCATTAGCAGCACACCGATGAATAGGATGACAATTATTTTGATATGATTTGGTTTCATTATTAGACTTCCATTTCATTCGGATTATTTCGGAAAAATTTGACCGCTTGGATATTATTCATATCCAGGCGGTCAAATTACAATTTTCTTCAACCCCTAAGGCCGCTGCCCTCCAGAAGGCGGTTGGTTGCCGCCGCGAGGTCCCCCTTCTGGAACACAAGCCAAATCGCCAGACGGGACTGTGGCACAACTGCCACCGAGGGTGCCCTGGGGGGTATCGATTGAACAGGCTGAACCTGAAGTCAAACCGGTGCAAGCATCCAAAGCAGCCTGAGGGGGGCCAGATTGATCCCCACGGTTCGGGGCGGAACCTGAGGCACCATCCGTTTGTCCTTGAGAATTTCCAGGACCAGCAGCGCGGCCACCCACGAAAGGATCAACTTCGCCACCGGTTAGGATTTCGGCCGTCACCCCATTGCGCACACAACGGGCGTAATTATAAATCCGCACTTGATCTTCTTGGCCTTCGGAACCACGGCCCTCAGCATACCGGGAGGGATCGCCACTTTTCGGATCACTGCGTTGGGCCCCGGCCCCATGGACGTCGGTCAGATTGCCATTGGGGAGGCCATAGGCCTGTCCAAAAGCCACATAGACCGCCTGGCTGGGCCGAGAGTCAAGGTGGGTCGTGCTGGTCCAGTACCAGGACTCGGTTTCGGTGACGGTAAAGATGGGATCAATGGCCGCGGTGTTCGTTGTTTGGGGCGACCGAGTGTAATCTACGATGCTTTGGAGTTCTTTGGCATTCGGCAGGCGCCAATCAGTGTAACCACCAAAATCGAGGGTTTCGCAGTAATTCAAGGCTCCCGCCCAGTCGTAGGTTTCAATACTATCGGTTTGCTGCCACATTAGGCCGGTAGCTTGATCTGTGATGGTCCCATTTCCATTGGCAACCAAATCATTCTCGCCATACGCTGCATTGCCACGGACGTAGCGGACAAACTGTCCCATCTGGCGGCCACGAGCACTGGAGGCGGGATAGCCTTTGATCCGCCCATCTGCGAAATTGACCCCGAAAACGGTCTGGGCACCCCCCATCGTGGTCCCCACATATTCCGTGCTGGACCAATATTGGGCGTCGATATCGCGTTCACCCAAACTGGTATCACCAAACCGGAAATCAAAGTAATTGGTGTCTATATAGGGAATTTTTTGGGAAACGCTGCCATTAAAATCAATCAAGGAGTAGAGTTCTTTGATCGTGGGTAAGCGCCAATCTGAATATCCCGCCAGGTTAAAGCTGTTGGCCCCGGCTAAGGCTTCTTCGTAAGAAAGTTTATTGTCCAAATCGGGGGTTTGCTGCCACATCAGACCGGTATTGAGATCAGTTACCGTACCGTCACCGTTAGCAGTATAACGAGCCTGAGTGCCTGCATACTGAGCATCCTGGCCATAAAAATCTTCGCCTGCGGTCGGACAAGCGATTCCGACCGAATCATCATAACAGTGATCTTGGCCGGTATCGACAATGACGTAAGGGAAAGTGCTGGCCGATGATTGATCTTGAACGGGCTGGGGTTGAAGGGGTTCGATATCTTTGGTTGGAGATTCGGGGATATCCATCTCAGGTAATTTTTCAGGCTGAGCGGGATTTTCTTTGATTTCTAAGGCAGGTTGAGAGTCAAATACTTCACTAACGGCAGCTTCTGGCACCGTCGCACTAACGACCGGCACCATGGCAGTACAGGCTGACAGAATTGCCCCCAACGCCATCAAAACAAAACTGATATAAATTTTTTTCTGGGACATAACTTTCTCCTATCATTTCCATTCGATAAAATAAGGCTGAGAATTGATTGCCATTCTCAACCTTATCTTAGAGCAAATATGTTTAGAAATTGTTTAGAAGTGATGGAGATTTGATTGGTATAAATTCGGTGGGGACCCCGGGGGTTTCACTTACCCCAAAACCAAGGATTGTTGATCTCTTCAATCCCCTGGGGTCTGATACGGAGATCCTAATGAAATAAGAAATCTGTAGTGGGAATTTGAGGCATTGGGATGGAATGAGAATAGAGATAGGCGCTGTCAGGAAAACTCATCGCGCCCAACAAATCCGCCCGTAACTTGACCAATTCAGCTATTTGTTCGGCTGTCAGCGTTTCGTTGGTCTTGGAAAAGTTGACCGCAAAATGATAGACAATGGATCCATCTAATTCACCATAGCGGCCCATCAAATCCAAGACAGTGGCGTAATTAGGGGAGGTGCCCTGCATGAATTTACGCAATTCGATTGCGACTTGTTCCCGGACATCAACAATCCCATATAAATAAGGGCGTTGGATATCGACCAAATCTGTGATCAAATGCGTTTGGTCGGGGGAGAGGGCGTTTAGCAATGCTTCGCCGTAATCGCCGGTGATATTGGTACCAATGTTATACCCAGGATTACCAACTGCGGGGGCATCTTTCATGTAAAAAGAACCGAAATAAGTTCCCTGGCGCTCCGGGCAAAAATATACATCGGCTTCAATTGATCCCGCATACCAACTATACATGTCGCCGGCGTAAGTCATCACTGCAACTTTGACGTCGCGGTCCAAACCGCGCAGACTGTCCGGTTCATTGACCTCCGGCCAATCGAGCATACCCTGCCCGACCATAGCCTCTAGATACGCGCGTTGGGTTTCGTTAAATTCACTAATGAGGCCCCCCATCACCTGAGCCCGTTCAAAACTAATCTGTCCATCTAATCGATATAATTCGGCGGAATAAGTCTTGATCGCATCTTCATCCAAACCAGCTGCTCCCGCGGGGAGATCATCATCCAAGAGCCGGCGGAACGCGTCCATCAAAACGAACCGGCGATAACCATATTCATTGATCGCTGCAACCTGGCTTTCGGCCAGGGTAATTAATTCCGCCTGTTGTGCGGGAGTTAAAACCGCGAGCATATTGAAGGCCGCCCGGGTCAAAAAGTCGGTGTTATGCCCCATTTCGGTAGGATCATTATCCCGTAAGTATTGAAAACCCCAAAAATCAGCCACTTTTCCCGGCGGGAAGAATGAATCGGCTGCCAGATTACCCGTTAAAAAGGAGAGGGCGTCGAAAGCAATGGTCATCCCTTGGGCCCGGTCGGAGAGTGCCTGATCGATGTTATACGCCGGTTTGTCTCCCGATTTTTGAGATCGTTCGGAGAGGGCTTCTGATTCTCCTGGTTTAGACTCATCTGGTTGGTCAGGGCGATCATTTCTTTGGGGAGAACAGGCTAATTGATCTAAAACGGTTTCGCACAATCCAGTTTCAGTCCCTTTGTGAGAAGTGAATTCACAGGCATCACCAGCGATTAGCTCCGAACAGGCGGTTATTGCAGCTTCGGGGGGCAATCGCTTTTCCGAATTTTGGTCTGGTTTCCGATCCGGATCTTCTGAAAATTCTTGATCCTGGTGATTAACTGGTTCAGGTTCATTGGATAAACTTGAATTCTCCGCAATCGCGGTCGGCACCGTATCGGGTTCGGATTGAACAACTTCCGGTTGAGATGTGACTGGTTCAACTACGGCATTCTCACCAAACGTATCTGGCGAACAGGCCGTCAACACCAGTCCAATAAACAATATGCAATACAGTATCTTTGGGTTCATCATTATCACCTTTCGAATATAATTTTTTACCTTAATTTTCCGGGAGCCAGGAGAACTCTCCGACATAACGCTCCACTCGAAAAACCGCACCTGGGTCGTAATCGTATTCCCACACAAGTTCACCCGCCGTGGAAACTTCAAAGAAGTAACCATTGGGGCCATCACAGATCAAGGTGTTGCCAGTCGATAGTCGTTGCGCACCAGAGATATTTTGGGCATAGAAATCGGTTGGGGTGGCAGCAACGTAGGACCAGATTGGGGCCGAGGGCGCATAAGCCGTTCCAGCGAGCAACGAATAGTTACCATCGCCATCCACCGGGGGGACAATCTCATCCACCGAGGAGTAATTCCCTCCCGAACGACCGGTGCCATTATTGAAAATCAGGAAATTCCCCGCACCTGGATATCCGTCCGGAATCCACTGGGCGTCATGCTGGACAAATAGTTGTTGGTCTGCGGAGGTCCCGGCGTCATAGGCTTGAGGGTTGCCCCACCGATACAACAAGTCACCCCCTTTGCCGCGGTTGCCACCGGAGTGACCGGCTGCTTCTGCGGTGGTCGTGCTGTGATCAATGATCCAAATCTCACCAAAACCCCGCACGCTTAAGGCAATTTGATCCAGAGCGGCATTGTAATCGATGGAATTGGTGTGCAACCAATCGGCGCCGCCATCGGGGGAACCGCTGCCCTGGAAATTGATATCAACCAGTTCCGGGTGATCGCCAACTACGCCATAATTAGCGACACTCGGGTCATAATCCTGCACTAAATGGTCCCATACATGCCATTCCCAAACGATCTCGTCTGTATCTGGATTCACTTCGATGATGTGATCGGGCCATAATTCGTCATCATTCAGCAAACTTGGGTCGCGTCCAGCCGCAATGGCTTCAACCTCGGTTTTAAGTTCCCAAGCAATCATCAGAATGTTGCCGGAAGGCAGAATTTCGATATCGTGATGTTGGCGATAAGTGCTTGTGCTGTAATCAAATTCCCATAACACGCCGCCATCGACTGCAATTTCTTGCACAACCCCTCCTTTGCCTCCGGTGTCAAAACTTGAACCAGTACTGCCAGTCCGAATGATACTGCCATCTACTTGCAAATAAACCGAATTTCCTGGTCGGTAGGTGCTCTCCCAGGTGTGAATAGTTAGGCCAGCAGCATCAATCAGATAGGTGTTCGTGCTCCCCAGAGGCGTAAATAAGGAATTCTCGGTCGCTGAGCTATCTTCCGCTCCATCGCTTCCGGTTAGCACCAATGGGAGGTAGATCGAATAGGTTTTGTCAGTGGTGCCCTGGTCATCTGCACGAACCAACCGAACGAAGTTATCGATCCGAATAGCATCCCCTTGAGGACCGCGGCCGGTCGGCCAGTCATCAGGATCACCGCTTTTGGGATCACTACGCTGAGAACCGGCGCCATGGACATCGGTCCAAGTGTTGTTCATATAGCCCAGGCTGCGGCCAAAAGCCACGTAAGCCCCACTGGCGCCGGGACTATTTGTCCAATTTTTATGGGTGGTGCTGCTCCAGAAAAAAGGGTAATCGATCTCGCCATCTTCATTGGTTAGGGTCGTAACATTGAAAAGCGGATCAATGGCCCCCGAACTAGTCGTATCGGGGGAACGGGAATAATCCACTACGGATTGCAATTCTTTAACATTTGGCAGACGCCAATCAGCATAGCCGAGATAATTCTCAGAGTTCTTAGTTTGAACCCAAGCCAACGCATCTTCCCAATTCAGGCCCACCCCGCTATCATCCTGAGACCACATCAGTCCAGTGGCCATATCGGAAATGGTGCCATCACCGTTGTCGCCGAAATCGTTGCTGCCATAATCATAAACTTCTCTGACACAGAGCACATAAAAGGTTTTCTGATTATGAACCGGCCCCAGCCCATATCCCTTAATCCGCCCATCGGCGAAGTTGACCCCAAACATCATATTGGAATCGGCAACATAAAGCGTGCTGGAGGCAAACTGAGCATCGATGATCCGTTCATCGGCCCCGGTATCACCATAGCCAAACTCAAAATGAGCCGTATCAATGAAGGGGATCAAACTAGAAGTGTCGGTTCCATTGTAGCCACTGGGGTCCAGGCCGCTAAAAATGATAAGCGAGTAGAGCGATTTTATAGCGGGTAATTGCCAATCGGTGTGTCCTGCCAGGGTCAGATTTTGGCAGTAAGTTTGGGCCGCCGCATAGGAAAACTTATCGTCGGAATCAATCGTGTTGTCGCCATTCGAATCGGGGCTTTGCTGCCAAATTAAACCCGAGACATTATCCGTCACAGTGCCATCCCCATTATCGATATAACTGGGTTGGTGACCGTCAAATTGCGCATCTTGCCCGAAAAACGAGTTCCCCTCGGTTGGGCAGGTAATTTCGCGGCCGGTGGCATTGAAGCATTTGGTTTGCCCGGTGTCAACCACAGGATAGGAAATTGGTTGGTTACCTAGCGTAGTATCAGCGGTATATTCGGCCCTCACAGAAATTACCCCCAAAAATAAACTTACCCCTATCCAGGCCAAAAATATTTGCAAAATTCTTCGAAATCGCTGCAGCATGGATACGGCCTCCTAAACAGATATCCAAAAAAATAAGGCTGAGAGACGTCTGTCTCTCAGCCTTATCGTAGCACTCAGTTGTTTAGGAATTGTTAAGATGTTTTTGGGATTTGGTTTGGATTTGGAATCGAATTATTCGTCCAAAGTGCTGGTATCACCGACCGGTTCACCAAGAGCCTGGGCTTTGAGTAAGCGGCGCATTATTTTGCCACTGCGGGTCTTCGGCAGGCTGTCTACAAAAGCAATCGTTTCCGGCTTGGCAATCGGTCCCATCTCTTTGCCAACATGATCCCGCAACTCGGCAACCAAATCTTCACTCCCTTCCTTACCCGCCCCTAAGATGACAAAGGCATGGACAGCATTGCCCTTCAGTTCGTGCGGCAAGCCAATTGCGGCCGCTTCGGTCACAGCGGGATGGCTGACGAGGGCACTTTCGACTTCAGCTGTACCTAACCGATATCCGCTAACTTTGAGAACATCATCCATACGTCCGATGACCCATATATAACCATCTTTATCGATCCGGGCCGAATCACCCGTTTGGTACATATTGCCAAATTTACTCCAATACTGCTCTTTATAGCGCTCATCATCGCCATAAATGGTTCGCAACATGCCAGGCCAGGGTCGTTTAAGGACCAGATATCCTTCTTCACCGGGTTCAACGGAATTACCATCTTCATCTACAACATCCACTTGATGGCCGAAAAATGGTTGGGTGGCTGATCCTGGTTTTAAGGGCGTGCTGGGTAAGGGCGTAATTACAAAACCCCCGGTTTCAGTCTGCCACCAGGTATCCATGATGGGGCATTCGTCATTCCCGATTGTTTTGCAATACCACTTCCAGGCTTCGGGGTTAATCGGTTCTCCTACACTACCTAACAAGCGGAGGCTGGAAAGGTCATAGCGTTGGGGCCAGGCATCGCCATACCGCATCAGACCTCGGATAGCAGTGGGCGCAGTGTACAAGATTGTAATTCCATATTTTTCGATCATCCGCCACCATCGATACGGATAGGGATAATTTGGCGCTCCTTCATACATGAAACTAGTGGCCCCAGCGATCAGGGGAGAATAGACGATATAACTGTGACCGGTGATCCAACCGGGGTCGGCGGCGCACCACCACCGATCTTCATCTTTGATATCAAAAACTGATTTCAAGGTGGTATAGGTATAAACCTGGTAGCCGGCATGGGTATGGACCACGCCCTTGGGGCGGCCGGTTGTGCCGGAGGTATACAAGATAAACAATAAATCCTCGGCATCCATTACGGCGGTTTCACATTTTGGATTTGCGATTGGAAGTTCTAACAAATTGTGGTACCAATAATCGCGCCCGGTTTCCATGTAAACGTCTTGCTCAGTCCGTTTGACCACGATGCAATTCTCAATGGTGGGTTGGCGCGCCATGGCTTCATCAGCAATATTTTTCAATTCGACGATTTTGCCACGCAGCCAGCCGCCATCGGCGGTCACCAAGACCCGACTTTGGGCATCTTCAATCCGTTCGGCCAAGGCCTCAACGCTAAAGCCCCCATAAACCACGCTGTGGGCAGCGCCAATTTTGGCACAAGCCAGCATGGCAAAGACCTGTTCGGGGATACGGGGCATATAAATGGTGACGATTTCACCCTTGCGAACGCCCATGCTCTTCAATATATTGGCCATTTTACTGACTTCACGATCGAGAGCGTGATACGAATATGTCCGGACATCGCCCGGCTCACCCTCCCAGATCAAGGCTAATTTATTCCTGCGCCAGGTTTTCAGATGGCGATCAATGGCATTGTGGACAATATTCGTTTTAGCGCCCACAAACCACTTATAAAATGGGGCTTGTGAATCATCCAGCACCCGATCCCATTTTTGAAACCACTCAAGAGCATTGGCCCGATCGGCCCAAAAACCCTCCAAATCGGCTTCTGCCCGGGCATGCCAATCTGCTGGATTTTCAACATTGGCATTTTTTACAACTGAATCACTAGGATAAAATACCTCACCCGCTAACTTCTTCGTCACCTTGCCACCTCCAATATTTTAAACGAAACAGATATTTATTTCTCTACCCTACATCTAGGATGCAAATGATCAGTCATGGTGTAGACTCTTGT
>CAYVQU010000192.1:0-9362 GCA_964453155.1 uncultured Anaerolineales bacterium
TTTTTTGTTGCTCAACGCTTCTGTTTTGCCTGAGTTACTGCAGTAGAGTCTATTCGTGTAATTCGATCAATTCGTGCTATTCGTGTTTATCTTATCAAACTATCGGTTCGATAAAAAAAGCGCCGGTTATCGAGACGCTTTGAGTACTTTGAATATATCCTCACCGAAATGATCCCATCGCCAGGGGACGGTGGCGAGGATGGGTTGCATCTCGGCCAGGGTTTGGGGGTTGTTGGTCGCCAACTCGGTGAGGATATTCTTGGGTAGGATCACGTCCGATTCGACTTGCATCTTTTGCGCCGTGTTTTTGCGCCAGCGTTTCAGGTTATCGTAGCGGTGCAAAAATTGGTCGCTGGGGCGCACCCGTCGTGGCGGTTTCGGTGGTTTGGTCTTCAACCCCCGACGAACCGCACTTAATAATCCTTTTCCGATCCACCGGGCCTGTTTGGGGGATACCCCTGCGACTCGCTCTAACTCTCGGATGCTCTCCGGACCTTCCATGGAGATGTTGACCAGGGCGCGATCGCTGATCACTTTGAAGAGCGGGCGATCCAGGGATTGGGCTTTCCGATCACGGTAAGCACATAATTCGTTTAGTATGGAGACCTGATAGGGCTGTAGATCGCGAACCCCATGAATGCGCCAACAATCGTTCCCTTTTTTCTCAGTCTGATTTCCAGTGACCCGACAGGCCCGCGTAAAATCCTCGACGGCCAAATTCCAACGGTCCTTGGCCATCAGTTTCGATTTCATTTGATTGCGGATAGGGATCAGAAAATGAGTGTCGAGTTGGGCATAAGTTAACATCTCGGGTAGGAGCGGGCGGCGGCCCCAATCGGCCCGTTGATATTTTTTGTTGGCAACCACCCCAAATTGATCCTTCAGCAGGGAGCTTAGTCCCACCGATTTAATGCCCAAAATTCGAGCGGCGAGCATGGTGTCGAACAAATTGACAAATTCAAAATCGAAGTCATGCTTCATGACGATCAAATCGTATTCAGCCGCGTGGAAAATTTTCTCGATATTGGGATCACAAAAGATCACGCTCAGCGGGGAAACATCTATGGCCAGGGGATCAACCAGATAATCGTATCCCGGAATGGAAAATTGGATCAAGCAGACCCGTTCCTGATATGCAAAGAGACTATTGGCCTCAGTATCGACCGCGACCATGGGTTCCAGCGATAGTTTTTCAACCAACGATTTGAGTTCGGCTGGGCGAGTGACCAGAATAGGGTCTGGCAGCTTTGAAGCGGACATGCCGCTAATTATAGCCCAAATCCGGTTACTATTTGCTTTTCAAATACGATTGCATCCGACCCATCCTGGTAATAGGATGGCCATAACCCCACTCGCTCGTATCCAAAACTGGCATATAACCCCTGGGCCGGTCGGTTTTCAGTTCGGACGCTTAATCGCACCCGCCCGACATTAAGCCGACTTTCACAGGCTGTCAGGAGCGCTGCGGCAATGCCTTGCCGCCGATAGGCTGGCAGCACCCCAATTGTGGCGATCCAGGCTAAATCCTCGCGCGGCTTGATATCCCCCGCGATAAACCCCACCATTTCATCCCCAATAACGGCCTTGAGCCGGACCACATTCGACATCGATAATACCCCGATCAAATCCAGCAGCGGCCAGGCATCGATGGGGAAGCACTCCTTCTCCAGGCGGCGCAATGCACCTAAATCTCGCCAGGAAGCAGGGAGTATTTCAAATGGGGAATTTGGAGTGGGGTATGACATATGGAATCAGGCCCGCAGTGTGATATGGAATGCAAAAATGTCGGACCGCGACTCAGTTTAGAAACCCGAGCCCGTCCGACATTTTTGCTAGGTTGGGCGGTTACTCAATTTGATTTAAAGATTCACTTTCAACCGCCCAACACCAACACCTATTCCTGATTTCCCTTGGTGAAGTTTTCCAGCAGACTGGTGAACTCCATCGGGAAGATGAACTTGGTGGATGCGCCGGTGCCCATCTCTTTGAGGGTGTCAAAGTACTGGAGCGACATCGTCTTTTGGTCGATGTTTTGCGCGACCGAGTAAATTCGCTCGAGGGCGGCAGCATAACCTTCGGCCCGCAGGAGTTGGGCTTCCTTGGAACCTTCGGCTTCGAGCACTGAGGACTGCTTGATCCCCTCAGAGCGCAGAATGGCCGCTTTCTTCTCACCTTCGGCGACGTTAATGGCGGCTTCCCGCTCACCAGTCGAGGAGGTAACCAAAGCCCGGCGGTCACGCTCTGCGGACATCTGGCGGTTCATCGCGTCTTGAATTTCGCGCGGCGGGATGATCTCGCGGATTTCCACGTTGGTGACTTTAACACCCCAGCGCTCGGTAACCTCGTCCAGGCGGGTGCGGAGCATATTGTTGATGTGCTCGCGCTCCACCAAAACATCGTCGAGGGGAATCCCACCGATGACGGCGCGCAAGGTGGTGGTGGCCATACCCTGGGCGGCAGCCTCGAAGTTGCCAACCTGGAGCACACTTTCGGTCGGATCGAGAATGCGGTAGTACCAGATGAAGTCGATGGAGATGGCGGCGTTGTCTTTGGTAATCGCGGTCTGGTGCGGAATCTCCCGGACTTGCTCACGCAAATCGGCTTTGCGGCCGCGGTCAATGACCGGAATCAGGAAAACAATTCCGGGACCTTTAGCGCCAACACAACGACCTAGTCGGAAAACGACCATCCGCTGGTATTCGGGGACGATTTTGATCGCGCTGGCGAGTAAAATCAAACCCAATAGCAGCACCCCACCGACTAAGCAGGTGACAAAACCACCAGCAGTAGCCAGATCTTGGCCTAAAACTGAAAATAACATCATAAACCTCCGTAGAATGGTTGGTTAGTTGGTTCGTTAGTTTTTACCGCGGAGATCGTTGAGAGCGCAGAGAAAATGCGTGGCGTTCTGTAAGAGCTCTGCGGGTAAATCGATATGCATTCGGCTCACAACCCAAGTTTACCTTATGTTTCTGATTATTCTTTGATTTCTTCAACTTCAAGGACGAATCCGGCCCGGGTGACGACGCTGATAGCCGCCCCGGCCGGGATTGGACTTTCACTACGGACGGCCCACAGCTCTCCTTGAACTTGGGCAGAACCTTCATGATGGATGTCGGTTTTGGCCTCGCCAATCGCGCCGATCAACACGCCAAGATCATGGGAGAGGGGGGCCGCATCGGCTTCGAGGGATTTGCGGGCTACGATCCAAAAGAAACCGCCCACCAAAATCGAAGTGACCAATGTCAACACCGGGTTTACGGCTGGTTTCCACCAGATATCCCCACGAAACAGAAATGCTGATCCCAACACCAACGCGAAAATCGAAATCCCTAAATAAATCAACTGCCCTGATTTCCGCACGGCCCAGATAAATGGCAAGACGCCTAATATCAGAACCGCTAAGGCCCAATAGTTTATGGGCAGGTTATAGATCCCATATCCGGCCAGCAGCAGCCCAAAAAATGCGCCTAACTCGAGTAAACCGGTTCCCGGTGTAAAAATTGCCATCAGGGCCATCGCAAAGCCCCCCACCAGGAACAAATATGCTAAATTGGGATTAAGTAAAAAATTATCGATCATCGTGAAACTCCGTTTTGACTATTGGTTGAAGACCAGATCCCGGCTAATCATTCCCCCTGCTCCATCGCTATTCTCTATCTCCTGCCTTCAATCTCTTTTCATAAAACCGGTACGTCTTATATACCTCGCCACCCATCATCCGAATTGGACGACTGATGGCATCATTATTCTCTAAAATCCAGCTCATCTCACCATGCAGAATGCCTTTTTTGAGGGCGGCCTGGGCCGATTCGTAATAGAACAAGGCATCGACGCCTTTGGCGCGGTATTCCGGCAATACGCCTAAAATGAGTACTCTTAGCCAGGTCACCTGCCGCCGAATTTTCCAATTCCAGGCCAGTTTGACCATGGTCCACCATTCCGGCGTGGTCGGGCGCGGGTAGGCTTGCATCAGTGGTTGGTTCAAATCGGGCAACGTGAGGCTGACTCCGATGGGTTCGCCATTTACTTCAGCTACTAGAGCCAGATCAGGGTCAATAATCTGTCGTAATTCAGCACCGAAATTTTCAATTTCAGCATCAGTCATAGGGATGAAGCCCCAGTTCTGCGCCCAAGATGCGTTGTAGATTTTCTTGACGCGTTCGACCTCTTGCTCGAAATTTTCCAAATCCGCCTTACGGATGTGAATATCACCGCGGGCCTAGATTTTCTCGACCACCCGCAGCAGTTTTTTGGGGAATTTGCTTCCGTCGCTGTAAATATCGGTATCCAGGGCGTAGGCATGTAAATCCATTGCTTTGGTATAGCCCTGATTTTCAAGGTAAGCGACATAGCGCCGCGGGTTGTAGGTCATCAAAATCCGGGGTGGATCGTCGAATCCGGCGACTAACAGGCCGCATTCTTCATTGGTAGAGTATTGGGCTGGGCCGCGAATGGCAGCGTAGCCGCAGGCTCGAACCCAATTTTCAGCCGTTTGTAAAAGTGCTGCTGCCGCTTCGGGATCATCTACAACTTCGAAAAAACCGAAGAAACCGATGTGTTCATTCTGGAACGCATTGTGATTGTGATTGATGAAGGCCGCAATCGTCCCAACCACTTCGTCGCCGCGTTTGGCCATAAAAAACTCGATTTCGGCATGTTCCAGAAAGGGGTGCTCCGTTAAAAAATGGATTCGTTCTGAAAACAGCGGCGGGACCCAATTTGGGTCATCATTGTAAACTTTCCAAGGCAAGCTCAGGAACGCCCGGCGTTCCTCGTCCGTCCGAACCGGTTGAATACGTAATGATAGCATTGATGAGTGCTCACTAATAAAAGGATGATAGCGGTGCACTCATTATACAATTGTTCCATCTTCCAATCAATTTCACCCTGAAATAATCTAGGGGTTTGTCGATCAGACGGTTCGCCCGCACCAATTGATCAACAAACCCACCAGCCCTCACATGGTAAGATACCCTCGTGGACCTGGCATTCTTGCTTTTTGGGCAAATTCCTGTATATGTTTTTCCCTTGGTTGTGGGCTTGAGCGCAGTTGTGGGGTTGTTATGGCTGGTTGTGCCGGTTGTCGATCTGCCCGCAGAGACCCAGCTACGATTCAATCTCGCGGGTGAAGTTCTGATCGGCGCCCTAATTGGGGGCCGTATTGGGTATGTGGTGGTAAATTGGACTTATTTCCAAACACTTTGGATTGAAATCCCTCAGGTCTGGTTAGGCGGTTTGTCCTGGGCAGGCGCGGCAGCGGGAGCTTTGGTCAGCCTGATCATAATGATTCGATCCTGGGATAAAATCGCGAGCCATCTCGATACGCTGCTGCCCTTATTTACCAGTCTCATTATTGGCTGTTGGTTAGCGAGTTGGTTGACCGGGCATGCCTATGGGGTCGAAGTTCAGGGTTGGTGGGGGATTCCGGCGCGGGATGAATGGGGTTTGATAGGGATGCGCTGGCCGGTGCAATTAGTTGGGGCCATGTCAGCCTTAGTAATCCATGCGGGTGTGGAAGAATCTCGAGCTCGCGGCTGGTTGCCATTCCCTGGTTTGGCTGCCAGCCTGACAGGGTTCCTAATCACTCTCACAATTTTGGCCGTATCTCTATTTCGGGCTGATCCAATTCCCTATTGGCGCGGTTATCGCTTAGACACCTGGGCAGCCCTCTTTTTTCTGGGGTTATCTACTATAATGACGGTCTATATTCTGGCACGAAATCGATATTCAAATGCGGATATTTAAACCACAAAGGACACACAGATGCACAGAGGAAATAACTTAGTGCTAATTAGTGTCCTTTGTGGTTTTTTCACTCAATGAAAAGGCTATGAAACTTATTATTGCTCTTGCCCAAATTAATACCGTCCTCGGCGACCCCGCGGCGAATTTGGAGAAGCACTTGGATTATGCCCGCGCGGCCAACGCCTCTGGCGCCGACATCCTGGTCTTCCCCGAACTCTCGTTAACCGGTTATGCCCTCCAGGATTTAGCCTCCTCAGTTGCTCATCGCGCGACGCTCCAGGATCCGATTTTTGCCCCGTTGCTCGAAATGAGCCAGAAACTCGATTTGGTGGTGGGTTTCGTTGATGTCGATAATCGGCGCCGGTTTTTCATCGCGGCCGCTTATCTCTCGCAGGGTGAAGTCTTGCACGTTCACCATAAAGTTTATCTGCCGACGTATGGGCTCTTCGATGAAGGTCGTTTCTTTGCCTGGGGCGACTGCATCAAGGCTTTCGACACCCGTTTTGGGCGGGTGGGGATCGCCATTTGTGAAGATTTCTGGCATGCCTCCCCGCCCTATCTCCTCTGGTTGGATGGGGCCGACTTGATGATCTTTACCTCGGCCTCGCCGGGACGGGGTCTATCTGCTGAAAATAAACTAGAATCAGCCCGCTGGGTGGAGCAGATCAACCGGGCCTATGCCAATTTGTTTACGACCTTTGTGGCCCACTCCAATCGGGTCGGTTATGAAGATGGTCTCAATTTTTGGGGTGGGGCGACAGTTTATGACCCCAATGGCAAACAATTGGTGCGGGGTCCCTATCACGAAGAAGCCCTGGTCCAAACTGAAATTGATCTCAATCAACTTCACCGTACCCGGGCTCGCCTGCCCCTACTGCGGGATGAACGGACGGGTTTGATCCAGCGTGAGATGGCTCGCATTCTTGAGAATGGTGGTTCAGGGAGTCGCTAAATGGAAATCGATTTAACCATCAACCCCGAACTGGCCCGCAAAATATTGTGCGGCTTCATTAATAGTGAAATTACCCGCGTCGGTTTCAACCGGGCGGTGATCGGCCTCTCTGGAGGGATTGACTCAGCTTTAAGCTGCTACCTCGCCGCCGAAGCCCTCGGCCCCGAGAACGTTTTGGCCGTGCGGATGCCGTATAAAACTTCGGTCCAGGAGTCCTATGATCATGCCGGGCTGTGTATTGATGATTTAGGCGTTCAGTCCATTGATATTCCCATTACTGAGATGGCTGATCCCCTGATCGCCCGTTTCCCTGCCATGAACAAAGTCCGCCAAGGGAATATTATGGCCCGGACGCGGATGATCGCCCTCTATGACCAATCGGAGGCTTTCGGTGGTTTGGTGGTGGGGACCAGTAATAAAACCGAAATCCTGTTGGGGTACAGCACGATTTACGGGGATGCAGCCTGTGCCATTAACCCGATCGGGGATTTGTACAAAACCCAGGTGCGGCAATTGGCCCGGGCGATTGGCGTTCCCACCGAAATCGTCGAAAAAGCGCCCTCCGCCGACCTGTGGGCCGGTCAGACCGACGAAGACGAACTGGGCTTCACCTATGAAGCCGCCGACCATCTGCTTTATCTCCTGGTCGACGAACGCTATCGTCCTAAAGATTTGGTCGCGGCCGGGCTCGACGAGAAGTTCGTCCAGCAAGTCGTTGCCCGCGTTCGCCGCAATCAATTTAAACGCGTCCTGCCGCCGATTGCCAAGTTGACCAACCGCACGGTGGGCTACGATTTTCTCTATCTGCGCGATTGGGGGACATGATCTGTTGAGGGTTGCGAGTTGAGGGTTATGAGTCCGAATTTCCCTCAACCCTCCACCCCCAACCCGCAACCATGACAAAAATTCCGGCCGCGTTTAAACACCGTCAGTTTGCCATATTCTGGGTGGGGTTGATCTTTGCCTGGATGGGGCGCCAGATGTTTACCTGGACCCTCCCCTGGCATATCCGCACCTTCACGGAAAATCCACTGGCTTTAGGGGCGATTGGGTTGATTCGTTTAGTCCCAACTATTTTTCTATCATTATTTGCCGGTGTGATTGCCGATCGCTTCAACCGTCGGTGGGTTGTTTTTGTAACCCAAAGTGCAATGGGGTTGGTCGCACTAACCCTGGCCTTATTAACCCTCACCAAAACAATCCAACTCTGGCACATTTACGGTTTATTAACCATCCAGGCCACCGTCTATGTGATTGATCTCCCCGCGCGCTTAAGCCTGACCCCCAATTTGGTTTCCAAACAGAATTTATCCAACGCCCTGAGTGTGGAGTTTATGGCGATGCAGATCGGGAGTTTGATTGGCCCGATCCTGAGTGGGGGCCTCATAGAGTATTATGGCCAAGCCGCGGCTTATTTGGGAACGGCAGTGCTGTTTGTGATCATGCTATTGGCCTTACTGGTCTTAGGGCCAGTTGCCCAACAAAAATTGGAAGTCGCCCCCTCCGGAATTGATTGGGCGGCAATTCGGACCGGGGTTCGGTTCACACTCAAGCATCCCCTGATTTTCCCCAGTATGCTGCTCGATTTTCTGGCGACTTTGTTGACCCGCGCCGATTCGTTGATGCCCTATTTCGCCCGTGATATTTTAGGCTTGAACGCGGCCCAATATGGCTGGCTATCAGCGGCCTCGGCCATTGGGGCCAATCTGGCCGGCCTCACCCTTTCGTTTACGCATAAAATCCGTAATCAGGGGAAACTCTTACTCACCGCCGTGGGGATGATCGGGATTGCGGCCGTCGTATTTGGTTTTTCCCGCAGTTTTCCCCTTTCAATGGCCGCCTTGATGTTGGCCGGCGCTTCTGATTCGATCAGTTCGATCATCCGCAGCGCGATTCGCCAATTCCATACGCCCGATGATTTACGCGGGCGGATGACCAGTGTCAATCAGATCTTCTTCTCGGGGGGACCCTATGCTGGCGATGTAAAAGCCGGTTTTTTAGGGGGGCTCATTGGCGTGCCCTTGGCAGTTGGATTGGGTGGCATCGCCTGCGTTCTCGCGGTAGCCGGAATCAGCTGGCAGTGGCCAAAATTGCAACGTTATGATGGTGTTGATTGATGTTTGAAAAGCCTACTCCCCTAAATCTCCCCCGCTGGCAGGGAGACTTTAAGGTTTGCACGCACACCGTTTTCCTCTCCGAGTTCGGGGAGGTAGAGGGGGTGCTGGGCAGATCGATTCTGAAGAAATTTATAAGAAAACCAGGAACGCAGGAAGTATATTTCTTGGTTTCCTGCCTTCCTAAAGTGGCCTGTCTCGCAAGAAGCTAAAATTATGTCATGCTGAGCACATCTGCAGTATGCTGAAATTACTCATGTGATCGCGTGCGAAGCATCTTTAATTATTTTCTTGAAACTTGCGAGATAAACTACTGTAGTGAATCAAAAAATGATACTGATATTAACGTCATTGCGAGCGTCCGAACGAAGTTCGGGCGAAGCGAAGCAATCTGCATGACGATCTCTGAGATTGCCACGTCGGCGGAGTAAGTCCTGAGCTTGTCGAAGGGCCTCCTCGCAATGACGTTTTCTGAAAACTTTGTTTGATCCACTTTAATTTTAGTTTCCGGTAAATGAAGCTGCTCCGAGAAGAGCATGGAGCAGTAA
>CAYVQU010000193.1:0-9324 GCA_964453155.1 uncultured Anaerolineales bacterium
ATTTCTCTTCTTCTCCTCCTTAGAGAGAGCCGGGTATGGCGAACCCGGCTCTCGTCGATTAAAGGGGGTTGTGGTTTTAACTGATCATTTATTCGGGTTGAATTACAACAACCCCTTAGCAAATTTCGATTGAGGCAAGGTTAAATAACTAGGGTATTTTTCGAAATTTGCAGCAACTTATTTTCCCTGTTCTTGTAACAACTCTTCAAGTTGGACGCGATGTAAGATTGGGTGCATGACGGCATGCTCGAGCATAGCATCGAGACAGTAACGGACGCCCCAGGAGGCGAGATATTCGGGCTGATTGAAATGTTTCTCGTCAATTTCAGCCAAAGGAGTTGCCCAGCGATCGTTGAGATGGTCAATGTAAGCAGCTGCTTGGTCCTCGATTTCCTCCGGTGAGGGAACAGAATCAATTTCAGGATCAGCTAGTTTGAGCTGCTCACACATCCATTTGATATAGTAACGGTCGGCACTGAAAGTATGGCGCAAGAGGTGATTGAGAGAAACGTAAGCTGGATTATCGGTTTCGGGGAGGTAGATATTTTTGGCTTTGGCCTGCAGCCAGACTTGATAACATTCCTGAAGGTATTGGCCGCGCAGGTGGACCATGGTCCGGGCGGCACCATAACGATATGGGGGGAGGGGGTTTTTCGTGATCAAGGTTCGTCCTTTTACTCGGTAGGTAGATATTCGGTTTTTGGGTGCAAATCAGGTGAATCAGTGTGTTGCGGTTGATAGTTGAAATAAAACCTAGCAAAATCTACCGCAACACCTGAGCAGATTTCGGTTTGAACAGGGAATTCTATTCAAAAAGCTTTCCAAAATCTGCTTAGTACGAATATTTTATTACACAATTTAAGAAAAAACGCCAGGTGAGCTCACCTGGCGTTTTGGCGATATCAGTATTACATTACATCGGGCTAATGATCATGAGAACTTTGCCCTGAATTTGGATTTCTTCTTGATCGGAAATGTAGATGGGATCCATGGTGGGGTTGGCAGGTTGGAGGCGATAACGATTATGATTGGGTTCATAGTAGAACCGTTTAAGGGTCGTTTCATCCTTCTCGGGTAACAAGACCGCGACCATATCGCCATTGCGGGTTTCTTGACCCGCTTGCATGATCACGATATCGCCATCGTTGACCATATCGTCAACCATCGAATCTCCATCAACTTCCAGGGCGAATAATTCCTGCTGATCGACATTGCTTTTTGGTAACATACTCACCGCAATATCGATCGCTGATTCAGCATCGAAATAACTAAAATTAGAAGCTGGAACGGGAATGGGGGCGCTGGCAACAATTCGACCAACAACCGGAATTTTTAGCACATCCTGGGCGGTGTGATGGAGGGTAGTCCCCACTTTTTGGGTTCTTTCCATCATTTCTTGAACAACCCGGATACTACGAGCCGTATTCGGGGAACGCTCGAGATACCCGTCTGCAATGAGTTTCTTGAGTTGATAATCTACTGCCGAGGGGGTGGCGTAGCCTAAACTAACCATCATTTCGCGATACGAGGGCTGGTAGCCATGTTCCTCTATAAATTCCTGAATGAATTTCAGGAGTCGCAACGCTTTGGGTTTTAACAGGGTTGGTTTCTTCCTGGTCATCGAACACACTCCTGGTAAATGAAACCTTTTTATAGAACTTGTGTTCTAGTATTATAACAAATTATGATCTATAATGTCAAGATAGGTCCAAAGTGAGTAGAATAGGGGAATTCTCCAAGAGGATTGAATGAAACCAATTTCACACCGATTAACCTACCTGCGGAAACATGCCAATCTAGCTACCCTGCTGCGATCGCTGCCATTCCACACCAAAATCGTCATTGAACAACTCCTTGAAACTGGTGCTACTTACCCTTTGATGGAACAGGCCGGCAATTGCATGGAAGCAGTTTTTCAAGAAAGTAAAATCCTGCAAATTTTGGCGAATGGGGATGTACTCGCACTAGACGCGGTCACCGCAGCCGCGTTAGATGAACTTGAATATCTGTTGGCAGCGGTTGATATTGAAGATGATGAGTAAGTTGTAAGAATGACATTTTTGCCAAAAGCCCTGATAAGGAACCATAGATAAAAGTTACCCATTCACATTTATCTGTGGTTTATAGCAATTAACGATGCCTAATCCACCCAATGCCATAAATGAGTCCCAACAAATTCAGCGCGTGTCGGTTCGGGGGTTGGTGGAGTTTGTCCTTCAGGCCGGAGATTTATCGGTAGGGGGTTTCCAGCAGCGAGATCGGGCCCAGGCTGGCACCCAAGGGCACAACCACGTCCAAAAGTCTCGCCCGGAGGATTACCAAAAGGAAGTGGAAATCACCTATCGAGTGGCAGAGGGTGCGCTGCCACTCGAAATCCGCGGCCGCATTGATGGGGTCTACGCCACGCACGAGCCAGTGGTTATTGAAGAGATCAAAACGACTACGCTGGTACTGGAGCAGGTCACCCAGGAACACAATCCGCTACATTGGGCCCAGGCAAAATGTTATGCCTATATGCTGGCGCAGCAAGAGGGGTTATCGGCCGTCGGCATTCACCTGACCTATTTCCAACTGGATAGCAAAACTGAAAAAACTTTTGAGAGCCAATTTACTTTTGAAGCGTTAGAGACCTTTTTCGATGAGTTAATTACGCCTTATTTAGCCTGGTTCAAAGGGGTGTATGAACGCCAAACACAGCGGGATTTATCCATCCAGACCCTCGAGTTTCCATATCCTGATTACCGCGCAGGTCAACGCGATATGGCCGTGGCGGTCTATCGGGCTATACGGGATAAAGATTATCTCTATACTCAAGCCCCAACAGGGGTTGGGAAAACCATTGCGACCCTTTTCCCGGCAGTGAAAGCCCTAGGAATGGGACTGGCCGACAAAATCTTTTATCTGACTGCCAAAACCCCCGGTCGCTTGGTAGCCGAAGATACGCTGGGGGATATGCGCCAAAGCGGCTTGCAATTTAGAAGTGTGACTCTAACAGCCAAAGAAAAAATTTGCTTTTGCCCCCCGGTTAACTGCGATCCGGATGAATGTGTCTTTGCCCGCGATTACTTTGGCAAAGTTAAGAGTGCTTTAACCGAAATTGATCATCATGAGGCCTTCAACCGGCCCTTGATTGAAGAATTAGCCCGTAAGCACGAAATCTGTCCCTTTGAATTTTCTCTGGATTTAGCCTTGTGGATGGATTGCATTATCTGCGATTACAACTATGTCTTTGATCCCCGAGTCTATCTGCGCCGTTTTTTCGACTTCAGTAATGACCCATATATCTTTTTAGTGGACGAGGCGCACAACCTACCAGATCGGGCCCGATCGATGTATTCGGCCGATTTGGACAAGCAGACTGTTTTGGCGCTGCGACGCGCCATTAAAGACCATTTGCCGGATTTGGCTAAGAAGTTGAGCGCGATCAACAAGCGCTTACTAGAAAAACGCAAGGCTTGTCAAGCAGCAGACCAGTCAGCGTTAGTTGAACATGAACTGCCAGAAGAACTGCTCAAGGCGGTGCGAAAATTCCATCAAAAAGCAGAAAATTGGTTGGTCTTGAACCAACCCACCGAATTTCGGCAGGAATTGCTGGACTTTTATTTCACTTGCAACAATTATTTACGAACGGCAGAGTACTTCGACACATTTTATGTATCCTACTTTGAGCATCAAGGCCAATCCAATCTGAAAGCTAAATTATTCTGCCTGGATCCAGCCCCGATGTTAGCTGCTCCCCTGGAACGCAGTCACGCGACGGTCTTTTTCTCGGCCACGCTGCTGCCGATGGATTATTTTCAACAATTGCTAACCGGCTCAGATGATCATCCGAAATATGCATACTCATCTCCATTTCCGACTGAAAACGCCCGGCTTTTAGTACATAACCGGATCGCAACCAAATACCGGGCCCGCGCCGACTCCTACGCGCCAATCGCGGCTGCAATTGAGACCATTTGTAATGCCCAGGCAGGAAATTACCTGGTTTTCTTCCCATCCTATGCCTATTTGACCGCAGTGCTTGAACTCGTCAAAGAGCGGATCCCGGAAGAGCAGTTGATCGTCCAGGACCGGGGCATGACGGAAGCCGAACGGGAAACCTTCCTGACCCAGTTTTCAAGTGATAATTCGAAAACGCTAATCGGTTTTGTCGTGATGGGCGGCATTTTTGGGGAGGGCATCGACCTGGTCGGTGAGCGGTTGATTGGCGCAATCGTAGTAGGGGTGGGCATCCCGCAGTTAGGACTGGAAAGAGACTTGATCAAGGACTATTTTGATCAGCAAAATAACCGCGGCTTCGCGTATGCTTATCAATATCCCGGCTTTATTCGGGTGCTGCAAGCGACCGGCCGGGTTATCCGCACGGAAACGGATCGCGGCATCATTGTTTTAATTGATGAACGTTTTATGCATGCCCGTTACCGGCGATTATTCCCCCCTCACTGGCAGCGATATCAAGTCGTCCGGAGCGAAGGCGAGATCAAAGATCAATTGACCAACTTTTGGTCGCAGGTTTAGGAGACCCATCTCAATAGAGGAGCAGAACATGGATTTTTCTGGAAAACGAATTTTAATTACCGGTGGTTCACGGGGGATTGGAAAAGCTTGTGCTACGGCATTTGCCGAACGCGGCGCTCAAGTGGCAATCAACTACCGTAAAGATATTGCCACGGCCCAGGAAACTTTGGATAGTTTGACCGGTGAAGGCCACATCCTGATCCAAGGCGATGTGGGCCAACCTGAACAGGCCCAAAAACTGATCGAGGCCGTCGTCCGGGAATTTGGCCAGCTGGATGTGGTGGTAAACAACGCCGGCATATCGCAAAGGCATCCCATTGATACCGTTGATTATGACACCTGGCAAACGGCCTGGGACCGGATTCTGGCGGTCAATTTACTGGGACCAGCCAATGTTACCTATTGGGCAGTCCAACAGATGCTCAAAACCGGGGGTGGCCGGATCGTCAATGTTTCTTCGCGCGGGGCATTCCGGGGTGAGCCCAAACAACCGGCCTATGGCGCCAGTAAAGCCGGATTAAACGCCATGAGCCAGTCGTTGGCCCAACAGGTTGCTAAACACAATATTTTCATCGGGGTGGTAGCCCCCGGATTCGTCGAGACAGATATGGCCGCCGGCACATTAGGCGGACCGGAAGGAGAAGGGATTCGCCAGCAAAGCCCCTTGGGCAGAGTGGCCCGGCCGGAAGAAGTTGCTTATGCCGTCCTGTTCCTGGCTTCAGAAGGAGCAGAATTTTCTACCGGAACGATTATTGATGTCAATGGGGCTAGCTATTTGCGGTGAGATTTTTTTCAGCTGTTACTTGAGAAAAGAACACTGACCCCTTGGGAGCGTAATCCAGACGCGACAAATATGAAGCGTTAGAACAGGTTAAAGATAGGATGAAGTTATGCAGGCAATCATATGGGAGAAATACGGCCCACCCCAGGTACTTAAACTCAAAGAAGTAGAAAAACCCGAGCCAAAGGACAATGAAGTTCGGGTTCGCATTTATGCAACCACTGCCTTTATGGGGGATTGTGAGATGCGGGGGCTCAAATTTCCCTTCTATTTGTCCCTGCAAATAAGAATATTTGTTGGTTTTTGGCGACCCAAAAGAATAAGCATTCTCGGTCAGGAGTTTTCTGGAGAAATTGAAGCCGTCGGAAAAGATGTAAACCAATATAAAATTGGTGATCAGGTTTTTGGGTCGACAGGATTTAGAATGGGCGCGTATGCCGAGTACATTTGCGTACCGGAAGAACAACAAGAAATGGCCGGACCCTTGGCAATCAAACCCACTAACATGAGTTTTGCGGAAGCCGCCCCCGTAAATATTGGGGGGTTAGAGGCATTGCATTTTCTAAGAAAAGGAAAGATCAAGCACGGCGAAAAGATTTTAATCAATGGCGCCGGGGGGAGTATTGGCACATTCGCAATTCAGTTGGCCAAATATTTTGGAGCCGAGGTAACTGGGGTAGATCGCCCAGAAAAAATAGAATTGATGAAATCTATTGGTGCGGATCAGGTCATTGATTATACCCAAGATGATTTCACCCAAAATAAGGAAACCTATGATGTGATTTTTGATGTGGTGGGAAAAAGCTCATTCTATGGGAGTATGCGCGCCTTGAAGGAAAACGGCCGGTACTTAATTGCAAATCCTTCGATGGTAAAAAAAATTCTAGGCAGGTGGAGTTTCAGGGAAAGTGGCAAACAAGTTATCACTGAAACGGCCCAGTTAAAGAAAGCCGATCTCATTTTTCTCAAAAACCTGATTGAAGCCGAAAATTTAAAAACGGTAATCGATCGGAGCTTCCCATTGGAACAAATGGCCGCGGCACATCAATATGTTGAAACGGGCCAAAAGAAGGGGAATGTCGTCATCGCAGTGCGATAAAAACCCGATTTGCAGCCAACTTGACGGTATTCGGAGGTAACGGCCGCGCCAAATTTTTTTAGTTTTTGGAGGGCGGATTTAAAAGTTGTTTTTGAAACATCAACCAGCCGGCTAGTCCCAATGGGATCGCAGCCAGCAGCGCGCCCAACAAGCCTAAGGTAGCATAGCTGGTATTCGCATAGAGTATCCCGCTACTGATGCTGGCAACAGCGGTAGCCAAACCAATCAGCAGATCATTGGCACCTTGAGTTTTGGCGCGTTCAACCGGAGAAAGCTGATCGGATAACAGGGTCGAGCCACCGACATAACAGAAGTTCCACCCCAGACCGAGGAGGAAAAGGGCCAGGGCCAGCGGCAAGATATTGGCGGAAAGGGGCGCAAAAAGTCCTGCAAAAATCAGAATTCCAGCACCCATAACAATGACCCAACCCCGCCCCCACCGGTCCACCAACCGCCCAGATATCAAGGAGGTGGCGAACATCCCGAAGGTATGGGATGAAAAGACAATGGAAATATTTGTCAAAGAGTGGGCTTGATTTTTCATGTGCAGGCTGGTAATTCCCATGAGCATAACCATCACCACTTGCCCAATAACCATCGCTAAGACCGCCAAGAAGGCAGCTGGAGTCCGAAATATTTGCAGTGGTGAGCGCGTGGTACCCGATTGTGGGGTTTTCTCAGCCTGAATTTTGGCAATCTCGATCCCAATGTCGCGCGGGTCGGGCCGCAGAAAAACAAATACCGTCAGCGTTACTAGCAAGAAAATGATCAGCGCGATTAAATAAGGCCCCGCTAACTCATTCAAGCCAAAGGTCATGGCCCATTTTCCAGCCGGGCCAACCAACACAGGCCCAACGATGGACCCAACCGTACCGCCAACCACTACGTTGGAAATTGCCTGCCCCCGACGTTCTAAGGGATGAACTTCTGCCGCGGCAAATCGGCCCAATTGAATTGTGGCCTGCGCGACCCCCATCAGGAATGTTCCGCCCAAAAAAAGGAAGAACATTTCAAGAATGATGGCCGTTGAGGCAATCCCAGCGCCCAATACACCCACCAGCAAACCGAAGGTAAAGCCCCGCCGGCGCCCGAATCGATCTGTGATCAGCCCCATCGCCAAGGCTGTCAATGCCGATCCAATTTGTAATAAGGCCGAAGGCGCGCCTGCCAGGGCGGGGTCGCCGCTCAATTGGGCCCCAACAATTGCACTTACTGCACTGGTCACAATGAATCCCGCAGACCCTAGACTTTGGGCCGCAAAAAGGGTGGTGGTAATTTTTTTGGCTATTCGTTGATAATCTTTCAATTCGTCTGCAAAACCTCCATGTTATTAGAAATGAGTTGGGATTATATCAGTAGGGCTTACGCACTTGATGCCCATCCCTTCAAACTCCCCATTGATTGCAGTAGGATACCGACTTCTCTGTAGATATTGAACATCATCCTACTGGCAGAGGGATTTAAGATTCTTTTCCCCCCGCTTACGGAGCGATAAGCTATCCGTCCGTGGCTGCCTTCATTTTTTCGATCCAGTGAACCAGAGGAGCCAGTTCAGCATATTTTTCAAAGCAGTAATCTACCAGATCAGCAGTGTGCAGTTCGGCCGGAATTTCAGATTGGAAACCGGCCGTCAGACCGCTGTAGAGCAGTAGATCGGCATATTCATGTTCAGGATCGTAACCGCGCGGCGTCCGTTTATAGGTTTTCTCGCCGATGCCGTAGCCTATGGCCAGGGTTTGGGCAACAATCTTTGCCAGTTCGGGGCCAAGCTCCGGATCGACAACAGCGTCGCGATAAGCCTTGAGCAGCGGTTTGGCAAAACCGTGAATACCCACACCCAGCATGAGACTGTCAGCTTCTAAACTGAAGTAGTAACCGGGTTTATCAAACTTGGCACCGCTGGCAGTTGCCGGAAACCACAGGGCCAAATTGGTTTTGTAGGGTGTTTTGTCTTTAGAAAACCGAACATCGCGATAAATCCGAAAAATGGACTTGTTTACCCGCGGATCAGCAACGACTTCGGGTGATAGCACTTGAAGTTCAACCCCCAAAGCCAGCACAAAATCACGCGCGGGGGCCAAGACATTTTCTTCGTATTTCGGTTTGTTTTCGGTAAACCAGGGTTTGTTATTATTGGCAGCGAGATCGGCAAGAAATTGGAGGGCTTCTACAGGGAAGCCCGAAAATTGTGAGGTAGACATAAACATCTCCTAAGGGCTAATCCAACCCTAGATCTGCAAATAAAAGACCGGAGTTCCTGGCAGGAACTCCGGTCTTTTAGAAATTATTGATTACGCGACTCAATTGAAAACTTATTCCCCTCCGGATCGGCACCGTCGCAAACAAATGTTCCTGGCACTGGTGAGCGGATTTCACCCATCGGGATATTCTTCGCCAGCAAAGCATCTCGGGTAAAGGGCACATCTTCAACCTGGAAAACGAATTTGGGGGCATCTTTGCCAAATTCCTGCGTCCCGCCCCCGTGGAGGGCCAGGATACAAACACCGGTATCGAAGGTGACCCAAAATTCATCGGCGTAATGCGCTAAACCTTGGGGATAACTGACGGATAGACCCAAAACATCGCGGTAGAACCTTACCTGGGCATCCATATCTTTGACATACAGGATAATTTCAATAATTGGTCCGAGTTTCATGAGTTTTCCTTACAAATTGTCTGCCTACTTAGCTGTCATAAATAGTACGCAGCTAAACGCGGATACCCAAAGGGCACGATGTGAACGCTGATCAAAATACTTTTATGATGAACACATCAAAAAATCTGCGTTTTCTGCGTTCATCAGCGTCCCAAATAAAATGATATCGGAAACGAGATGTATTCTAGACGAAACCAATAAATATTGTCTTACACCTTATAATACTATCGCCACTTATGGCGACGAAAGATGCACATTAACAGGATGAAT
>CAYVQU010000194.1:0-9269 GCA_964453155.1 uncultured Anaerolineales bacterium
CAACCGTCGAATTCGATAA
The DNA here is from genome assembly GCA_964453155.1 of uncultured Anaerolineales bacterium. Taxonomy (GTDB): domain Bacteria; phylum Chloroflexota; class Anaerolineae; order Anaerolineales; family UBA11858; genus CAYVQU01. The sequence continues at coordinate 20 of CAYVQU010000194.1, forward strand.
TTTCAAAACTCAACTGGCGTTCCTGAATAAACTTGGTCAGCTCGCGATGGGCGATATTAAGCAACTGATTGATCCATACCGGCTGAAAATTAAGATTCAGCATGTCATTGTCGATCAGAGAGACGTCAATCATATCATTGACAATTTCTTGCAATCGCCGAATACCGTTATCCATCCCCTTGAGGAACAGCACATCAACCGAATCCTGATCTTCAGTGGGGTAGCGATCCCGCAGCATGGCGGCGTAACCTTCAATCAATGTCAAGGGTGTTTTAAGTTCATGGGCCGCCACCGCGATGAAATCCGATTTATTGCGATCAAGACGTTCCAAGGTGCTGCGGACTTGACTGAGTTCGGCCGCGATATGATTAATTTGCAATTGGGCTTCTTTAGCCGCCGAATAATTGAAGGCGTAGTTATAAATGGGGATCACCGCGCCCAAAAGCAGCATTCCCGCCTCATTGTCCAGTTCGCGGGCGGCAACTTGATGGGTGGCTAGCAAAATGTGGTTCAGTACTTCGGCTAAACCCACACTGGAGTCTTCCAAATCACTTTGCGTTAGTGCATTGGCCCAATCATCCAAGATCGGCCCGAGCCAGGCTGGGTCATCAGCGATGATGGCTTGGCGCATTAAATCGAAAAATTGGTTGACCGGGTCTAAAATGCTGGTCCGAATTGTTTCGCCGCGGGCCAGTCCATTGACGACCTCAGCAACCCATACTGATTTAATTTCATCTAAAATGGCGACAACTTCTATCACAAGCTAAAGTTTACGACAGGTTGCAAGTTTTGCCAATCCTACTTGAGGACTTGATGATTTATTTTCGACTATCTAACCAGGCCATAAGAACGTCCCCCACAACCTGAAGACTTTCGGCCGTAACTTTGTCCAGGGTATCTGCTGTCGTATGCCAATAAGGGTAATCAAAATCGATTAGATCAACCGCGGGGATTCCGGCCTGAACAAATGGTAAATGATCATCCAGAATGCGGTATTTGGGCGTGGGGATGAAGTGGTCGGCGTATCCGAGCCCGGCCGCTAGCCCCCAAATTTCAGCCGTCAAAACTGGATCAGAATTGAGTTCCATGTGGATGTTTAAGTCCGCGTCCCCAATCATATCGACAATGACGACGGCATCCGGGTGGGTTGTCAATTGATCGACAAAATAGCGTGATCCTAAAATCCAATCCCAACCTGGAATATTACCATTATCTTCGGCATCAAAAAACACCAGAGAGATTGTTCCGGGATAGTCGGCCGGAATGATGCGGGCAAACTCCAGGAGCACGGCCACCCCCGAAGCGCCATCATTGGCGCCGCTCACCGGCTGGCTGCGGGCGGTAAGATCACCATCTTGATCGGCAACCAGGCGAGTATCGTAATGGGCTCCTAGAATAATCCAGGGACTCCCCTCCCCGCGCTGCGCAATCACATTTTTGATCGGCAAGTCCAACATCATTCCGGTTTGGATTTCGGTTTGCCAGCCCAATTGTGATAATTCCATCACCAGCCACTCCACGATGAGGTCATGTCCGGGGCTACCTACCGGGCGCGGCCCAAAGGAGAGCTGCGTAACAATATCATCAAAGGCGCGCTGACCATCAAATTGGTGGAGGTGATTCTCATTCGACTGGAGCAATCTAAATCCCAAGAATGGAATGAGTCCCACTAAAATGATTATGAGGAAGATGATTACTATTTTGGGTTTATTGGAAAACATGAGCTATTAAGTGTTTGGTAATAATGACTATGCGCATTTTTAAATTTTAGAATCACGTCATCTATACATCTTCAACCGCTGCCAAATAACCATCTAAATCGCGGAGAGCTCGTTCGGCGCGTAAGGCGGCTCGTTGACGTTTATTTTTGCGACCGCCACCCCCCAAGTCGAGGGGCGGCAGGATGCCAAAATTGGCCTTCATGGGTTGGAAGTCGGCCGGGTCGGCGTGAGTGATGTAATGGCAGAGGGCACCTAACATGGTCGTTTTCGGCAAGGTCAGAGGGGATTCACTTTGCAGGAGCCGGGCCGCATTCCAACCAGCCAACAGGCCGGTGGCAATGTTGCCGGCATAGCCCTCCACCCCGGTAATTTGCCCCGCAAAAAACAAATCATCCCGGTTGTGGAACTGGAGGGTCGGGCGGAGGAGGGCGGGCGAGAAAATAAAGGTATTGCGATGCATCTGGCCATAACGGGCGAAGTCGGCCTGTTCAAGGCCAGGGATCATCCGCAATACCCGTCGTTGTTCAGAGAATGTCAAATTGGTTTGAAATCCGACCAAATTATAGAGTGATCCGGCCAGATCATCTTGTCGAAGCTGGACGACAGCATGTGGACGCCGGCCGGTACGGGGATCTCGCAACCCGACCGGACGCAAAGGGCCATAGGCCATGGCATCATGTCCTCGACGCGCCAGAATCTCAACCGGAAGACAACCTTCGAAAAATTTATGGGCCCCGGCCTTAACCCCAGATTCCAGGTCCAATTCGAATGACTTTAATTCAATGCGTTCAGCCGCGACCAATTCATAAATGAAGGCGTCATACTCTTCTTTGTTGAGCGGACAATTGATGTAATCCCCTTCTTCCTGTTCGCCGCGATCATAACGCGAGGCACGGAAGGCCAGCTCAAAATTGATCGATTCGAGGGTCACAATTGGAGAGATTGCATCGAAGAAATAGAGATGCTCCTGGCCGGTTAGGGCGGTCAGAGCAGTTGATAAACGGCTGGACGTCAAAGGGCCCGAAGCGATGATGGTTGGTGTTTTGGGGATTTGGGTGCATTCGGCCCGGATTAGTTCGATATTGGGGTGCGCTTCAATTTTTGTGGTGACCACCTCTCCAAAACCATCCCGATCAACGGCCAGGGCTCCACCCGCTGGAACCGCGGTTTCCTCAGCGCAGCGGATCAGGAGAGAATCCATCCGACGCAGTTCGTTTTTTAACAACCCGGGAGCACGATCTGCCAGGTCTGAGCCTAATGAATTGGAGCACACCAATTCCGCCAGGTGCGGGCTGACATGGGCACCAGTTTCAACCTCGGGCCGCATTTCATATAACGCTACTTGCACCCCCCGCTGCGCGGCCTGCCACGCAGCCTCACTCCCAGCTAAACCCCCGCCAATAACGACTAAATCTGTCATGATGATTGATCCTACAATACCGGTCTTTAATCGCTGCAATACCCGTAGGCTTCGCACCGTATGCTTCAACTAAATTTTTTAACCCGCAACCCGCAACCCGCAACAATTCTACCCCTTCCCCACCCTTCTCGCCTACCCCTGCAAAACATCTGGCACGCTTCTTGTATCTGGCATAAATATTGCTACCATAGGAAAAGCGTACTATACTATTTGTGAGAGAAGGTAAATATGTTCCAATTTCAAAACCAGAGCCTCCGCCCCCTTGCAACCGCTCATCTAGCTCAAACGATGACACTCTTGGGGATGACAATCGATGAACTCAACCAAAAAATCGAAACTGAGTTAGCAAAAAATCCGGCTCTGGAACTAATCGACGATCGACGCTGTCCAACTTGTCGGCGGGTTTTACGCACTTTGGGACCCTGCCCAATTTGTAGTCGCCCAAAATCGTTGGCACCCGATGAACCGATTGTTTTTGTTTCCTCCCAGGCTGATAATTATGGCTATACGCATCGTTCTGGGCAAAATTTTGATATTGATAATTTACCCGAGGACAATATTGCTCCTGGAGAAGATTTACCCACTTATGTCCTAGGGCAAATTGCGGCCGAACTGGCAGTTGAAGATCGGAAAATTGCGGCTTATATTCTCACCAACTTAGACGAGGATGGGTTCTTGCAGATAACCCCCTTTGAAATCAGTCGCTATCATCATATTTCATTGGCCCGCGTCACTGAAATCATCCATACAATCCAACAGGCTGACCCCGTTGGGGTTGGGTCAGCCTCTCCACAAGAAGCCTTGTTGGTGCAATTAGAAGTTTTACAGAATAGGAATGTACCGGTTCCACCCCTGGCCTGGCTGGCGGTAGAAGAAGGATTACAGCAGCTAAGCCGCCACCATTACCAAGAGCTGGGCCGCATTCTCGAGGTCAGCTCTTCGCAAGCGGAAGAAATTGCCCGCTTCATCAGCACCAACCTTAACCCCTTCCCAGGCCGGGCTCATTGGGGGGATGTCCGCCAGGTCAGTCAAAACGAAATTCAAGTTTATCACCGCCCAGACGTGATTATTCGCCCCTTAAACCAGGAAGTGAACAGTTCCCTGGTCGTTGAAATCCTCATGCCGTTGCGCGGTTCACTGCAGGTCAATCACTTATTTAAAGAAACCCTGAAAGAGGCCCCCGCGGAGAAACTCGACAAATGGAAAAAGGATCTGGAGAAAGCCAATCTGTTGATCAAGTGTATCCAACAACGCAACAATACCATGCGGCGGTTAATGACCTTCTTAGTCGAGTTTCAACGCGATTTCATCCTAAAGGGAGATCAATTCCTGCACCCCATAACTCGCGCGAAAGTGGCCACCAAACTGGATGTCCATGAATCCACGATTTCGCGGGCAGTGGCCGGTAAATGTTTACAACTCCCTAGCGGAAAAATAATTCCAATCAACCAATTTTTCGACCGAAGTTTAAGTGTACGAGCTCACCTGAAGGAGATCATTCAAACAGAAGAAGCCACGCTAACTGACTCGCAACTCGTCCATCTATTGGCCCAAAAAGGATATAAAATTGCCCGGCGGACAGTGGCAAAATATCGGGCAATGGAAGGGATTTTGCCGGCCCACTTGAGAAAAAATTTAGCCCACTAAGGGCATGATGGTTGTGCTAAAAATATAACTGACATGATTTACCATCACGCTTGAGTAGTTTTCGGCTTGAACAAGAATACAATTTTAAGATTTTTTCCGAAAATAACTGCCTGTACAGCATTTTTCAAACCACTCCCAATGGGAATTCCGTTTGCTTTAGAGAGAAAATTATGGTCATAACCAAACCCGCTTCCGTCAGTGCTTCAACAACAGAATTAAGCCTGAAGACCACTGAAATTTCCTTCATACTAGACAGTATTGAGGGGGCCACTTTTCTGATAAGTTCGCCTGATGACCAAATTGTCACTGCCAATGCAAAAGCAACCGAATTGACCGCCCATACCCGCTCAGAGTTAGCTGGGCGATCTCTCAAGCAAGTTGCCTCGTATGGATATCAAACCGGAGTCCGATTATCCACCCGGAATTTCAACAAACAACATCCGACCGTAAAAATAATCAACCGGCATAACAACCGGGTTCTATGCTATGCGATTACGACGCCGGTTACCGCCCGATTCCGTTTAATCACCTTTAGGCCAGTCCAATCTTCTACGCCAGAGATAAATGACAATTTGTTGGCAGAGAATCTGCAGAATATCCACCGGTTGATCATGGCATCGCTCCAAAATGATCTTTATCAGGCCATCAAAGAAATCCTAGCAATCGGCAATGATCTGCTAAATTCTGAGACTTTGGCCTTATATATCGGCAATGGACCGTCGCCAAGCTTCAAAAAGATTGCCAATGTGGGCAACAAGAACCTCTTTCCCCAAGAACTATCCCCGCGAGAATTATCTTATTTCGCTAAAGAAACATTGTGGCAACACTCGCAACGGGCCATTGTTACCGTTCTGCACCAGAGTGCCCGGTCTGCGGGGTACTCCTACCTGGCCACCTCACCCATTGGGGATTCTAACGCCTTGATAGGGGTGCTCTTTGCTGGCGGATTCCAGGACCCGGTCCCACCCCAAATCCAGGAGCGCGTGAAAACGATTGCCAGTATGATTTTTGGGGTAATCAGTCGAAATACAATAAATACTAAACTTGATAAACTTCGGTCCGAAAAGCGATTTCTACAATCCAACTTCGAGGCCACCAAAGATTCGATCGCAGATGGGTGCATTTGGGTAGCAGATAATTTCAAAATCATCGAAATCAATCAATCGGCTGAACTCATATTGGGATATCGCAATCAAGATGTCCAAAATATAGCGATCAGTGATATTCTGGTCGGAACAGATCGCATCATCCCCGCCTTAGATTTAGCTTTTCAAGGGGGCAGCACGCCCAATTTAGGCGAAATCCAATTAGTACGGCGGGATGGATCTGAATTTCCCGGTGATATCAGCGTAACCCCCATCAGCTACCAAGATCAAAACTTGGGTGGCTTGATTGTGCTGCGGGATAAAAGCAAAGATGAACAAAATCGGGCCCACACCCAACAATTAGAACAGCGCGCCCTGTTGGGGGAAGTTACATCTGTATTTGCGCATGAAGTTCGCAATCCTATTAACAATATCAGTACAGGATTGCAACTACTCGCTGAAAACCTGAAAGATGATCCAGAAAATGAAGACTTACTCAACCGGATGCAACAAGATTGTCTGCGGTTGACTGATTTGATGGAATCGGTACTCACCTTTTCACGATCCGGAAATTATATTTACCGCCCAATTCCAATTGGATCCCAAATCGAACGCCTGATCAGATTATGGAAACCCCGCATGGAACGACTGAAAATTAAGCCGATCGTCAAAATTGAATCCCCCCAATACCAGGTGATGGGCGACCGGCGGGCCTTGGATCAGGTTTTCACAAATATTATTAGCAATGCCATCGAGGCGATGAAAAAGACGAATGGGGGAATTTTGGCCCTCCGGATCACCCGGCCAGAACCCCAAAACAGAAAGGAGATCATTCAAATTGATATCTCAGATTCAGGCCCCGGCATTCCGGTGGAGGACCGGGAGAAAATTTTCGATCCATTTTTTACAACCCGCAAAAATGGGACCGGCCTCGGCTTATCAATTACCAAACAGATTGTCACGGCCCATCGGGGCCTAATAAACCTGACCAGTTTCCCGGGGGGAACGATATTCCACATTACTTTACCAGCCGCAGATGATTTGGAGACCCTTTCATGACTGTAACGATCCTTGTCGTTGATGACGAAGAAAACGCCCGTAAAAATATTGATGCCTATCTCAGGAAAAAAGGTTACGAAGTACTGTGTGCGGCCAACCTGTCCGCGGCCCGGCAGATTATCGATCAGGGCAGTGCAGATGTAATTTTGTTGGATGTGCAACTTCCTGACGGTTATGGCCCCGATTTATTAGCGGAAACTGCCCAGATGGCCATCCGACCCCCGGTAATTTTAATCACCGCTTATGGCGAAATCGATATGGCCGTGGACGCGATGAAAAATGGCGCTCATGATTTTTTGCAGAAACCAATTGAATTCAAACGCCTGGAAGATTCAATCATAAGAGCGAAAGAAATTGTGATGATGCGGCGGGAACTAAACCATTTCCGCAAAGAACAGCGCCAACAGATCAATTTTGTGGTGGGCAAAACACCCAAAATGAAATCGCTCCTCGACCAGGCTCAACGGGCGGCCCAGGCTTCGGTTTCAGTCTTGATAACGGGGGAAACTGGCACCGGCAAAGAAGTTTTAGCCCGGGCGATCCATCAAATTGGGCCGCGGGCTAAAAAACCCTTTGTGGCCATTAATTGTGCGGCCATTCAAAGCACCGTCCTTGAATCCGAACTCTTTGGTTATGAGGCCGGAGCCTTTACCGGCGCTCAAAAACGCAAACATGGTTTGATGGAAGTTGCCGACGACGGGGTTTTGTTCCTGGATGAAATTTCCTCGATGCCCATCGACATGCAGGCCAAACTTCTTCGCGCTCTCGAGGACCATTCATTCCGACGTGTGGGGGGTACAACCATGATAAAGGTTGATGTTCAGGTTTTGGCCGCGTCGAACCGGGATTTAATGCAAATGATTAGGGAAGGAAAATTTCGCGAGGACCTATATTACCGCTTAAAAGTGGTGGATTTGGACTTGCCGGCCTTGCGAGAACGGCCAGAGGACATCCCCGAACTCGTCGGATTATTTATTCGAGCCAACAATATGCAAATGGGGCTGAATATTACTGATGTCACTCCGCCGGCAATGGCAGCCTTATCAACCCATTCTTGGCCGGGTAATATTCGGGAATTAAAAAACGTTATCGAACGCGCCACGCTGTTTTGCGATGAAGCCGCGATTGATGTCAATCATCTGCCAAATGAGATTACAAAAAGCGCGACACCTGAACTAGCCGTTTAAGATCAGATTTGCCATTTTGTACAACTCGTTGTAAACTTACCTGAATATCCACTTTGAATGGAAGCACATTTACGATGGAAAATGTTGATTTACAAGCCGCTTGGGATGAGTTGTTTAATATTTTGGCCCAGTTACCTCGAGAAGATCAAGATAGCTGTTACCAAACTTTTAAGAATTTTCTCCACAAAATCCGGCAAGATATCGGCGTAATCTATACCTCCGAGGCTTTGCTCCGGCGGGAAACCGAAGATGACGACAACGAAGATATCCTCGAATTACTGAACGCCATCCAAATTGCCCAAAGTCGGGTACTCGGTCTGATAACGGATTTAACCAATAGCGTTGAAGAGTTTGCGTCAAAGTAAGTAATATCACTTCCAATTATTGAGATTCTGTGTTAAAAAGAAGCCCAGCTCATCCCATAAGGAGTAACCATCCATGTTAGGATCATTAGGACCCACTGAACTGATTATTATCCTGGTCATCGTCATCATTCTCTTCGGGGTTGGCCGCATTGGTAAAATTGCCGGCGAACTTGGCAGCGGAATCCGCGCCTTCAAAGACGGTATGCAAGGCGATGAAGAAGAGACTGAAGCCGAGAATAAAGCTGAAGAAGCCTAACTCGTTTAGCACCCCCTTCATTCATTACTTAATTCAGTAATCAGTTTTCCGTCTCCAGTTTTTTGGAGACGGATTCGTTTAATATGAGCAAATTATCTACCCTGCTCAGCCGCTGGCGAGCAGACCCAACAATTGGGGGTAATATTGTCGCCTGGAAGACAATTCCAGCCCAAAATGCGGACTATGTCCCATATCCAGAATATATTCTGCCGCAGCTAAAAAAAGCCCTGGAAGAAAATGGCATAACCGCCCTTTATCGCCATCAGGCGGAGGCAATCAGCGCTTTGGCTACCGGCCAGCAGGTTGCAATTGTAACCAGTACGGCCAGTGGCAAAACCCTGGCTTACAACCTCCCCATCCTCAACAACTTGCTGCAAAACAATGAAGCCCGGGCCCTATACTTGTTCCCCACCAAAGCCTTGGCGCAAGATCAGCTAGCGGGATTGAAATCGTTACTGAGGAGGCGTGCAAAAATAACTTCCCATTTTGAGACGGCTGAACTAATCGGGG
>CAYVQU010000195.1:0-9245 GCA_964453155.1 uncultured Anaerolineales bacterium
CATCGAAAACTACCCAAGGGAAATGGAGGGCAATAATTTGTGAACATCAACCATCAATTTCAAGAATCACTCGGTAATCTTCCCAGAGTTTTCAAGCTAGTCTGGCGAGCCAGTTCCACCGGGGCGGTGCTAATGGTTCTGCTGGGCTTGATCGTTGGTTTGGTGCCACCAGTGATCGCCTGGGTCAAAAAATTGATCATCGATGGGCTGGTATCGATGGTAACTTCAGGGGAAACGGCCTGGCAAGGACTCGTTCAACTTTGGCCATTGCTAACCTTGATTTTGGGAGTTCAATTTTTGTTCATTGCCGGGTCACAAGGACGTGCGCTAACCGAAAAGCTCCTGGGGGCAAAACTGACCCTTTACATAAACACCCAGATCATGAAAAAAGCCCAATCGTTAGATTTATCTCATTTTGAAGATGCCCAATTCTACGATAAATTACAGAACGCCCAGGCCGAGGCCGATCAACGGTCGTTGAGTGTAATGGTGCTCTGCTATCATCTGTTCCAAACTGGCATCACTTTTTTGGCTTTTTTAGCGCTGCTGATTCGCTTTAGTCCCTGGTTAGTGCTCATATTTTTCTTAGCCACCGTGCCCAGCTTTGCGCTGCAACACCAATATGGGCAACTCACATTTCGGCTTCACAGTGGACAAACGCCCGAACGCCGCCGCATGCTCTACTACAAAGCCCTGCTAACTTCCAACCACTATTTTAAAGAGATCAAACTCTTCAATATTGGTGGGCGGTTTATCCGGCAATATATCGACGAATTTTGGCCCCTATACCGGGCGGATATGAAACTGGCGAAAAAACGCAGCCTGGTCAGCCTGACCTGGGGCACTGTTGGAATCGTGGGTTATTTGGGGGCAATTTCCTGGATACTCTATCGGACCATTAACCAGACCGTCACTTTTGGTGAGGCGGTAATGTATTTCGAGATTTTTGAGCAATCACATTATCTGACCCAAGATATGTTGCGGATGGTCCTTCAACTGCATGAGCACAGCCTGTTTGTCAACAATTTTTTTATTTTCATGGAACTCGAAACAGAGCTTTCGCAACCCGAAAGTCACGCGCCCCAAATTGGATCTCAGCAACACCAGATTGAATTTCGGCAGGTATCATTTCGATATCCCCAACATAACCGGTGGGCACTCCGAAACATCAATTTGACGATCCAACCTGGGGAAAAATTGGCCCTGGTGGGCTTAAATGGGGCTGGTAAAACCACTCTAATCAAACTCCTGACCCGCCTATATGACCCCACCGAAGGCCAGATACTGATCGACGGCTGCGACCTCAGAAAACTTGACCTGGCGGAATGGCACCAGAAAATCGGCGTGATTTTCCAGGATTTTGCGCAATATCAACTCACTGCGGCTGAAAATATTGGATTTGGGCAAATCGAAGCACTGGAAGATCAGAATCGGATTATTACCGCGGCCCAAAAATCGGGGGCCCACACCGACATCGTTCAACTCCCCCAGAATTACGACACCCTTTTAGGAACCTGGTTTGCCAATGGACATGAGCTTAGCAGCGGGCAATGGCAAAAAATCGCTTTGAGCCGCGCCTTTATGCGGGACGCGAACATTATGATCCTAGATGAACCCACTGCCGCCCTGGATGCCGAACAAGAATATCAGACATACCAGAATTTTCGCCAACTCACCCAAGGTAAAACCACCATTCTGATTTCTCACCGTTTCAGTACGGTCCGAATGGCAGATCGGATTGCAGTGATTAATGGGGGGGAGTTGATCGAAGCGGGCAGCCATAAAGAATTACTCGCCCAGCAGGGGCAATATGCTCACCTGTTTTCTATTCAGGCCAAAGGATATTTGTCTTAACATGAAACTCACCCCTGCTTTGCCCAGTGCCAATGCCGCTGAATTCCAAAATCCCAGTGATTCTGGAGTTCAGCGGCGTCAGGGCTGGCCGTCAACAGGCAATTTTTTCAGCAACGGGGTGCCTCTCCACTCCGTTATGCAGCAAGTATGGTTGAGCACCAAAGGGTATCAATTTCTCTGGCCCAACCCCCACGAAGCTGAGGCTCCCCTGAGTTTCTATAACTGGCTGAGGGCCAGGGTGACAATCCCCGCGGTAAAGATCGAAGCTCAAAATCCCGAGCACCAGACACCAGTTTTGATCAATAATCTGGCGCTTGAAGTTTATCGACGGCGGCCAGATTGCCAGCAGCAATTCCCTGATCTATTTGGTCTTGATCAAATGGCTTTTGCACACTGGTTTATTACGTGGGCCAGGGCAGAAAAGCTTTCACCCAAATTCTTCGAAGAAGTTGAGCAAACCCGTGATGGGTACCGTCGTCACCCGCTGCGGCGCATCTACTGGATTCTGCATCGCAACTTCTCAAGATGGATTTATTCGCTTTATCGCCAAGAAAAAAACCTGTACGGAATCTATCTAAGGCTCAACCATTGGCTGGAGAAATTGGGGCTGAGTCAATTTTTCGAAAGGCTGGGGGCCGGGTTGATTGCGGAACATAACGTAATGCCGATCTCAATCGACCGGCAAACCCTTAAAGATATCAACCGACAATCCGAATTTGGGGTCAACGTGATTGGTTTTTTATATGACGAATCAGGTCTAGGCCGCGTCACCCGGGATATCATCCGGGTTTTTGAGCAAAACTCATTCCCTAACGCTCAACTTGATTTAGGTGGTGTTCCTGGGCGCCTAACAGATTATTCAGATTTAAAACCGCAGGCCGACAACCCCCATGCCATCAACTTGACATATTTCGGCGGAATCAATCAGTATATCTTTCGACTATTAGGCGCCGAAAAACTTCAAAATCGATATAATATTGCCTACTTTTGGTGGGAATTAGAACGCTTGCCCCCCCAATTGATGTCAAACTTGGGTCTATTCAACGAAGTCTGGGTTGGCAGTCATTTTTTGGAAGAAGTCTTCGAGCCGATTTTTTCGGTACCCCTCTATAAAATGCCGCTCATCATTCCGCAGCCTGTCCCAGCAAAAATGACGCGCCAAGATTTGGGATTGCCTGAAGACAAACATATCTTCTTGTTCGTTTTTGATCCCTACTCTAATATCGAACGAAAAAATCCCTTTGGATTTATCACAGCTTATCACCAAGCCTTTGGGCCTAATTTCGATGACACGCTGCTGGTCATCAAAACCAAAAACCTGGAACAATTTCCAACTGCGGCCAAATCACTGCAGGCGGCGGTGAAATCCGTACAGGGGATACTCATCAACCGCTCTGTCAGTCGGGCCGAAACCGATGCACTGTTTGCCGCCAGTGACACCTACGTTTCATTGCATCGGGTGGAGGGTTTTGGGGCGACCTTAGCCGAGGCTATGCTCCACCACAAACCCGTAATCGCGACCGGATATTCTGGGAACATGGATTTCATGACCGCGGACAACAGCTATCCGGTTCCTTATCGCTTAGTCCCTGTTGATGAAACCATCAATCCCTATTCATACGGCGCCCGTTGGGCAGAACCCGACCTCCCAGCCGCGGCGGCCATGATGAAGCAGGTTCTGAAGCATCCCGCTGAAACCAAACATAAGGTCGACCGGGCAGCCCAATTGATCCAAAAGAAATACAGCCCAGCAGCATTTAGCCAGGCAGCAATCGATCGATTAAAAACTATTCATCTGCATTTACAGTAATGTCTATTCTGCCATCCATTCCTGCCAGCGATCTTCAGCCAGCAACCATTTTAGTATGGTTGGTAAACTTTCCTAAATGCCGGAAAAATATCGCTGACTATCAGGGCATGTTGGGAGAAGCAGAGAAAAAACGGGCAAAACAATTCAAAATTGCTGACTTTCGAACGAGATTTATCATCACCCACGGGATTTTGAAGGGATTATTAGCGAAATGGGCGGGTACAACTCCTGAAAATTTACCAATAGTCCACTCCCCCAAAGGTAAACCCTATCTACCAGAAAATGAAATTCACTTTAACCTTTCATACACACAGCGGTATTCGTTAATCGCGATTTCACCTGAACGGCCGTTAGGCGTGGATATTGAAAGGCAGCGCGGAGTAAACAATTTGGAACTGATGCTAACCAAAGTCTTATCGCCAGAAGAACACAAGGAAGTCACAAAACTCCCCAAAAGGACCCAACATGATGTTTTTATCGATTTATGGGTTCGGAAAGAAGCCATTGTAAAGGCACTCGGAATAGGGATATCTTTTCCGCTGGATGAGATCGCGATTTCTTTGGATGAGCCTGCTCGAGTGGAATCGATTTTTGGGGAACCGTTGGCTGTTGACGAATGGCAATTGCATTCGTTGGCAGTTCCCAAGGGTTGGTCAGCCGCCTTAGCTTATCAGGGGGAAGCAGCCTCAATTGTTTTGGAGAGGTTCCCATGAAAGTGACCATCATGGCCTTGGGAACCCGCGGTGATGTGCAACCCTATATCGCTTTTGGACAAGGATTACAGCGTGCCGGCCATATCGTAAAAATCGCCGCCCCCGCGGACTTTGAGGCGATGACTGTTTCCAGTGGGCTGCAATTCCATGCCATCGACCAAGACTCACAAAAAATGATGTCCAGTCCGCTGGGCCAGCGTCTCGTTCAGACCGGACAAAATCGTGCAAAATATATTCGGATCATCTCACAAATCGCCAGAAAAAAGGCCCAGAACAGCTTTCAAGCAGCCTGGCAAGCCGCCCAGGGGAGCGAGGCCATAATTTTCAATACCTATTCGTTAATGGGTTATCATATCGGCGAAAAGCTTAATATTCCCACTTTTTTAGCTTTGATCTTTCCCCTGACCCCCTCTAGCTATTTTCCATCTTTAGGGGTTCCAAGTTGGCTAAAATTGGGTTCCACTTTCAATCAGGCCAGTTACAGAATTTATGATTTCTATATCTATTGGTTGTTTCAAGACCAATTTACAGCCTGGCGGCGTTCCTTAGGCTTACCTCCATTACCAGAGAGGGGTCTTTTTCAGAATCTTCTACACCGCCAAATTCCAATCCTGCATGCCTACAGCCCGACGGTCATGCCGCGCGCGGCAGACTGGCCAGACCGTTTCCATGTAACCGGATATTGGTTTTCAGATTTATCGAAAAACTGGCAGCCTCCGGCGCGTTTGCTGGCCTATCTAGCGGCGGGACCCCCGCCTGTCTATGTTGGCTTTGGATCTTTGTACCCCGCCCAATCTGACCAGTATACTGCCTTGATCGTCAAAGCCCTCCGTCAGGCTGGCCACCGGGGAATCATCGCAATGGGTCAGGGAACCCGAAGCCACGTGAACAACTCAAACGCCGATATTTATCATACCGACCATATCCCACACGACTGGCTTTTCAATCGAGTTTCAGCTGTTGTTCACCACGGTGGTGCTGGCACAACAGCGGCGGGATTGAAGGCAGGTATCCCCAGTGTATTGATACCGTTTATGGGCGACCAACCCTTTTGGGGCCACCGGATCGCGGTACTCGGTGCTGGACCAAAAGCGATACCATTCAAGCGACTTACAGTCACGCGCTTATCTCAGGCGATTTCGATTGCAACCACAAATTCTGAAATGAAAGAAAACGCTCGTAAATTAGGTGAGGCAATCCGCAGTCAGGATGGTATCGCCGAAGGGGTTAGAATCTTTCAACAATATATCCAATAGGACATTTACCAATTGCGCTTTGAAAGAGAAAGAATCGTAGCCGGGATTTCCAAATCTTGAAAGCGAGATATCAAAATCTCGGCTACTCGGTTTTTCCAATTTCAGAAACCAAAAAATTTCGATACCTTTCAATCAGATTCTGATCAATCACAGGACATTCGATCCCTGAGCCTGACAGAAATTTGAGCGTATTCTGACAATCAATGATTTGCTCAAAGTTTTCGAGTTCACCGGGTGGGAACAGCGGCAATAATGAAAGCAGATCATTCTCAACCTTCTCATCGGCCATTTCGACCACCAAATTCCGCCATTCCTGGTATGGTATTTCTGCTAGATTATCGCCATAGCCAGACCATTTAATGACGTTGCTGATTTCAATGTTCTCAAGATTAGTGAGATGAAACACTTCACCATAAACTGCTTCCTGCGTTGAGAGATGAGTGATCGCCTGGCTGACAAAATCAACTGGAACGATATTCATTTGAATACCCCGATCGTGATACAAACCCATTTGATAAGCGCCTAAAACCAAGCGGCTGGCGAAATCCTTTCCATTGGTTATTCCCGATTGACTGCTCCCGGAGATTAACCCCGGACGGTAAATGACACAGGGAATCCCGCGCGCTTGGGCCTGGTGAATTAGTTTCTCGGCAACCCACTTACTCTGAGCATAGCCGCTAAATAAATCCTGCGAGGAAAACTGGTCTGATTCCAAGATCATTTCTTTTTTACCCAGCGAAAAGAAAACCCCAATTGTGGAAATATAATGAACGCCCTTCGGTTTTCCCTGACCAGCCAGCCGCAGGATTTCTTGGACGCCGAATACATTTTCGGGTTTCAAAGCGGTGTAATTTTTCAATAAATTCAGTTCAGCAGCACAATGGTAAATTGCATCTACCTGATTTGATAAAGTATCAAACTGATCTTGGGAAAGTCCTAACAGAGGTTCGCTTAAGTCGCCTGACACCGGTGCAATCCGATCCTGAAAATCCGGCGACCATAAACCATAACTCTGCAAGTTCATCGTAATTCGTTCAACGGGAGGTTTTGCACCTCGTGCCAGGCAATGAATCTTAGCATCTGTTCGCAGCAACAGCTCATGCAGCAAAAACGCCCCCAGAAAACCCGTAGCGCCGGTTAGCATGATATCTTTCGAGGCTGCCAAGGGGGTATCGTGAGGATCTGATCGGGCGATCGCTGGATCAAGGGCGGCTTCGAGATCAAAATCGACTACCGAGTCACCCAGATCGGCCTGACCTTCGGCCGCCAGCAGGACTTTATTGATAATGACGTTGGCAATATCTGTAATTGTTCCACTGCTTAAAAGGTCACTGACCGCAATATTGAGGCTAAGCTGTTTATTTATCACGTTGATCAGTTCAATCGCCATCAGAGAGTCCAACCCAAAGCTAGCCAGCGGGGCTTCATAATCAATCGTGTCATCGAAATTGAAACCCAATATCTCCGACATTTTCAGCGTAAGAAAGTGCGCTACGATCGCCACGCGCTGTTCACTAGAAGCAGTCAAGATTTGGGTTAGGATAGCTTCATTCGTTTCGCTGCCCAATTCCTGGCTGGTCAGATATTCAAAAATATTCGTATTTGCCACCAAAGCTAAATATTTTTTCATATTAGTCCAATCAATGGTCGCAATTCCAGCCTGACCACCGGCTTTCATCAACAACATCCGTAAAGCTTGCAAGGCAATTTCTATGGGCGTGGCCTCAAAGCCGGCTTCATCGAAAAAGGCAACAATTTCCGGATTGCGTTCCATGATTCCGGCCCCAGACAAAATTCCCCAGTTGATGGTTAGACCAGGTAAGCCGCGCGAGCGGCGATATTTTGCCAATCCATCTAAAAAGGCGTTCCCGGCACTGTAATTCGCTTGTTTGGTGGTACCGATAACGCTGGTCATCGAAGAGAAACAGACGAAATAATCGAGTTCAAGTTGTAAAGTTGCTAGATGTAAATTCCAGGCACCTACCATTTTGGGGTGGAAAGCCCGATTAAATCCTTCATCATCGAGTTCAATTAAAAGCTGATCATTCAACACCATCGCCCCATGAAACACCCCAGCCAGCGGGACACCCTCTGATTGAATATCAGCTATGATCTGAACCACTTCATCCCATTTGGTCACATCGCCCCGGACATCAACAACATTAACCCCATTCGATCGCATAACTTCGATATCCGCTAGGGCCTGTTCATCGGCTAGACCACTACGAGACATCAAGACGATGTAACGGGCCCCTTCTTCAGCAGCCCATTTGGCCACTTCAAGTCCGAATCCACGCGCACCACCGGTAATCAAGTAGCCGGCCTCCGAACGAAATAAGTGACCCTTTTCAGTCATCCGACCAACGAGGATTTCATTTTCGGTAAACGAAACCACGTTCTTGCCGATATGCTTACTCGAGGCCATAAAACGGAAAGCCTCGGTAGCTGCTGTAATCGGAAAGACCGTATGCGCTAAAGGTTGGAAAATTTGCTCCACAAAATTATTTTGGATTTCAGCTATGATCTGAGCGAGTTCATCTGGTCGGTCAGTCATTCTTTGGGGAAGATCAAAGATATGCAGAGAAATATTATTCCGCATGCCTTCCAGCCCGATCTTCGAGTTTTTATAGATATCGATCTTCCCAATTTCCAGAAAGCGCCCAAAGGGGGCTAATACCGACAAGCTCGCGGGAATGAAATCGCCAGCTAATGAATTTAGTACCGCATCTACCCCTTTACCTTCAGTAGTGGCCATAATTTCATCAGCAAAATTTAACGAACGAGAATTGAAGATATGCTCAATGCCCTGATTTCGCAAGAAATCCTGTTTTTCTGGGGAGCTGGCCGTGGCAAAAATCTCTAAACCCAAATGGTTGGCAATTTGAATGGCGGCCTGGCCAACGCCCCCGGTCGCGGCATGAATCAAGATCCGTTCCCCAGCCTGCAACCGGGCAATATGGACCAGAGTGTAATAGGCAGTTAGAAAAACGGAGGGGATGGTTGCCCCGTCTTCAAAACTTAGATGAGATGGTTTTCTAAAAATCATCTGGCAGTCCACCCGAATATAAGTTTGAAAAGCATACGGGGCTAACCCGATGACAGTTTCTCCAACCCGATAATCTGTTACGTTTTTACCTACGCGGACGATAACTCCAGAAAAATCATCCCCTAACCAATTTAGATCAATAGGATTGCCTGGATACATTCCCAGCACTTTGAGAACGTCCCGAAAATTGAGGCCAACTGCTTTTACCTGGATTTCAACCTCATCTGGTCCCGGCACTTGACGAGTTGTCAGGTTCAACGCCAAGCTCGAAAGCTGACCTGGTTGGTCAAATTCAAGCCGATAGGGTAAGGGATCTCCCTCCGGAAGAATGGCGTTTTGCTGAAATAAATCCATCTCTTGGTCCCCAACCTGCCGTAGGCGGTTCACATAGCGGTGGTTACCGCGGTAAGCGATTTCCGTTTCACCATCTGGATGCGATATTTCATAACTCAGGTTTTGGATTTCATTGACCTGGTGATCAGCATCCAGATCAATGTGCTGCCAGTTATCTATATTAGAGTTTATGCAGAATTAGCAGCGGCAGTTCGCCATCGTTGGGTCTGTGA
>CAYVQU010000196.1:0-9207 GCA_964453155.1 uncultured Anaerolineales bacterium
TCCCAATATTGATTATAAACATCTTCTGGATTGTTTTGGGGACCACAAGCGACCAGCATACCGGCTAAGATGGTGAAAACGATGAGCAAAAACAGTTTTTGATTTTTCATATTATCCTCGCAACATAAGGTCAGAGAATCTTATGTGATCCAATCCAAAACGTCAAGCCAGAAGATTGATTTCCGTCTCAAAATCTACAACCTAAAGAGACTGCCAGCTTTTAAATAGCAGTCTCTTGGGTTTGTTTCTGGTTGACTTCTAAGTCAGGACAATTGTATAGTGGAACGCTGTTTATGAACTGACACCTAAATTCACTGCAAGGCGTACAAAAAGCCGTCTAAGCTGGTGACAAAGACATTTCCTTCGTGCACCAAGGGTGTTGAGTAAATGGCATTTTCGGTTTCAAAGTGCCAGATTTCCTGACCACTGAGAGCATTCAGGGCATAGACCGAGCCATCACCACTGCCAACATAGACTATTTCCCCCTGAACGATGGGTGACGACCAGACATAGCCGCCCGTCGCGAATGACCATTCAATTTCGCCAGTAACCGGGTCAATCGCGAATAATTGATATCCATCCGAAATTCCCACATATACGAAGCCATTCGCGACCGCTGGCGATCCAGTGGTCCAGGCCATCCCATAGAGTCGTTCGGCCCATAGTTCGGTTCCGGTTTCCCCATCCACGGCATGCAGTTGGGTGTCTTTGCTGCTAAAATAGACCACGCCTTCAGCGCTGACCGCCGGGGCATAACCCACATTGCCGCCCAAACTTAGTCTCCATTTTTGTTCCCCAGTCTCAACATCCAGGGCATAAAACTTGGAGAATTCACCGCCTACGTAAAGGGTATCGCCAAAAATGGCCGGAGATGAGCGAATTTGATCGGGAAGTTTGGGCGCGAATTGCCAAATTTCTGCGCCACTTTTTGCATCTAATGCAAATAGACATTTATTGGGATCTAAGCCACCAATATAGACAATACCATCTTTGACTAGGGGGGAAGATGTGTAGTCATCATATCTTGGACGGGGGATGTAGGTCAGGGGAGAATCGACCATCGTATCAAATTTCCAAACTTCTTGCCCGGTTTTGATGTCTACGGCGTAAACATAACCATCATAGCTGGCGAAATATACCCGGCCATCGGCCACCGCGGGGGATGAATGGATTTCATCTCCGGTTGGGAAGCGCCAAACCTCGTGCCCACTTTCAATCTCCACGGCATAAAGGTGACCGTCATCAGATCCGAAATAGACGATGCCCTCGGCTGCTACTGGGGAGGACCAGATTTCTCCCTCAGTTTTGAATTTCCATTTTACCCCGCTGAGTTCTTCAAGTCCCATCGTTTCATAAACGCCAGTGCGTTGGGCTCCGCCCAGGTACATGCTGGCCTCGGCGTTTGATCCAGATTGACAGGCGGACAAACTAATCAGCACGATACTTACGAACGCGATCCATATTTTCTTATTCATTTTTATCTCCATATTATTGTTGTAAGGTGGCACCAGATATTGCATACAGGTTTCCATCCAAACTACCGACATATACTGTTCCATCTGCAACCACTGGGCTGGAATACACCGCAGCCTCGGTTTTATAGTGCCACAACTCGGTACCCTTCAAAGCATCGATCGCATATAAATAGCCGCCTCCACTGCCAACGTAAACAACATCTGACTGGACTGCGGGGGAACCCCAGATGTAGCCCATCGTGCCGAAATACCACAGTTTTTCACCGGTGGCGGGGTCGAGGGCGTAGAGTTTTACGGCATCGGATGTGCCAACATACACGATTCCATTGCCAATAGCCGGTGCTCCGGTTGCCCAGGACATCTCAGTCAGACGGTTTTTCCACACCTCTTCTCCGGTTCTGACATCCAAAGCATAGACGTGGCGATCTTTATTGGCGAAGTATACGATGCCGGCTTCATCAATCGCCGGTGGATATCCCGCAGAGCCATTTGTGCCATACTTCCAGAGTAACTCACCGGTGTGGATATCTAGGGCGTAGAATTCCATCAACATACCGCCAAAAGTGATGACGTCTTCATAAATTGCCGGGGAGGACCGGACCTGATCACCGCGTTCGGGATGGTGAACCCAAATCTCTGCGCCGGTTTTGGCATCCAGAGCATATAGATTGTTTTTCAAATCCAGGCTGCCAATATAGACCACGCCATTTGCTACCACTGGCGATGAGGTGTAGTCATCCCAATCTGGGCGTTTGAAATCTGAAATATCGAAATCTCGCATTAAGTTGACTTTCCAAACCTCTGCGCCGGTCTTGGCATTTAGGGCGTAAATATAGCCATCGTAGCTGCCAATATAGACAATACCCTTGGCAATGGCCGGCGATGAGTGAATATCATCCCCGGTTTTGAAGCGCCAAACCTCTGCACCGGTTTCAGCCTCAATTGCATAGAGATGGTCATCATCACTGCCAAAATAGATGACTCCATCCGCGACAACCGGAGATGACCAGATTTCGTCGTCGGTATCAAATTTCCATTTGACACCGCCAAACTCTGAGACACTTTCGGTTTCGTAAAATCCTGTTCTGGCTATCCCACCCCGAAACATTGCAGTGCTTCCAGCATCAGATTGGCAGGCGCTAATGACCAAAATGGATGTAATTACCAGCCCAATGAATTTCCAAGACACTTTTGACATATCGTTTTCCTTATTTGTTTGTTTTTTGGTTTAGGCATTTGACCGTGAGTAGGGGCAGACCTAAATCTCGGATGCGAGCTAAGAGCCCGTGGAGCGCAACCTGATCACTCACCATGCCGGTTAAAACAGTTTGGGTTATTCCGTTTTCACCCGATGTGATTTCAACCTCCAGATCATCAAACCAGTCGGACCAGCTCTCATCGAGCCGACCCTGGATTTTGATTTGATACCGGGCCGGTGTTCCTAATTGCAGTGGTGCCATATTTTTGCTCAATCGTTACCTCCGATCATTGGATTTCCAATAAAAAAACCAGTTGTCTGGCTTAAGTTTGCCAGACAACTGGTTGTAGTGTCATTACACCCAGGTAGTATTGGAGGGTAGTATTATGGGATTATGTTTAGTTCCCGAGCACGGGCAACGGCCTGGGTACGACTAGACACTTCCAATTTCCCAAAAATATTCGTAATGTGTTTCTTTACCGTATAGATGGAAATAACTAAATCCTGCGCAATCTCAGCGTTGGTGGCCCCGGTGGCGATCAAATCTAATACTTCAAGTTCGCGCTGACTCAATGGCTCAATGAGATGATCTTGGGCAATACCCCGGGCCTTTTTGGGTTCGTCATAACAAGCCAATAGTTTTTGAACATAACCCATCCCCTTAAATTTTCTGTCCCGTAAAAGTTGGGCCAATGGTTCGCCTTCATCGAGAAAAATTCGGAAGTAACCACCTTTTTCTCCCAGCGTTAATGCCGATGTCAAATAGGATAAAGCTTGCTGATCTTCAGCTTTTATCTGACAGAAAAGGGCCTGTAGAATCAATACCTTTAGCCGCCAGGCATTCCAATCGGTCTCTTGTGATAATTTCGTTTGGCAATCCAAAAACTCCTGTAATTTTTCAACCCGGGTCTGATTGCCCAGCTTTCTAGTGCGCAACTGGGCGATATAAATGCTGGCGATGGCCAACTGCTCAACGTCGAAGTGGCTGTTTGGATCGAGGGCAATCTTCTGCTTTTCAATGAATTGGAGAATCTGGTTCCATTGAGGGGGTGATCGAACTGCCTGGTGCTGCCACAGGCGAATTTGTTGAGCCCGAACTAGCCCTGGGTTTTCGTCGCAAGTGCGAGCCTGGTCGATGAGTTCTTGAGCGGTGGTTTCATTACCGGTGACCCATTGTAAATGAGCTAAATCAAGTAAGCCATTGACCCGCAGATAGGCGGCTGAGGTGAGTTGGATTAAATCCAGTCCTTTCGTAAGCATTTCCTCAGCTTCGGTGAGTTCATTCCACTCCAGCAAAATCTTACCTAATGAAATGAGTAGACTACCAGAATAGGGGATGGGCCGATCAGATTGGCCGTAAATTTGGTTGAGGGTGCTCAAAGTTTTCTGGCAAAGCGCGGCTGCTGTGTGCAGTTTTCCATATCGAATCTGAATTTCGGCTAGCAAATTGGCCGCCGCGGTGGTATTGAATAAATCGCCACAGGCAGTTCCTATGGCCTGAGATTTTTCAAGGTTTAGGATTGCGGTTTGGGTGTTGTCAAGTTTAGCATTGGCCAAGCCCAAGTTAAAGTTCAGGGCGCTACGGAATTTTTGGTAGTGCTCACGATGCGGATGTTGCGTATCTGTTGGCAGAATTTCAAGCGCCTGGGTAGCCAAAGTGATGATGGTTGTAGGTGCCTCGCCTTTAAAGTTCGCCAGAAAAGATCGAAAGGTATAGATATACGCGGTTGCTAAGTCAGATTTGGATTGGGTCTCTGAATGGTTTTCTAAGGCCCTTTCCGCATGGATTAGCCAAATTTCGGCGCTTTGAATTGAATCTTCTGCGCCCTCCAACATTAATGTGTTGGCGTAAACCGCCGCGAGTAAGGGCCGGGTGCGTAAATGATCTGGTGGCAGTTCCTTCAGCCAATTGTGTACCAAAACCGTTTCGCTGCGATAGAACATGGATACAATCCGTCGTTCTAAGAGTGCGATTAAATACGCGCTATCTCCGGAGGCCTTAGCATGGTGGACAGCTGCGATGTCATCTCCAGAGTGTTCATACCAGTTACTGGCCTTCAAATGCAAGCTTTTGATCTCCTCTGGAGTTACTGACTGGCGTAAGCGCTGCCGGAGTAAATCGGCGAACAGACGATGATAGCGATACCACTGGCGGCGGTGATCCAAAGGCAGGATAAATAAGTTGGCCTCTTCGATCTGTGCCAGGATGTTTTGGGAGGCACTCCCTGGAACCAGGGCATCACATAACGCCTGACACAAACGGTCTAAGATAGCCGTGCGGAGCAAAAATTGCTGGATTTCAACGGGCTGGCGCTGTAAGACATCTTCGACGAGATAATCTCCAATGTAGCGGTCATCTCCGGTGAAGTCGATGACATATTTTTGCTT
Organism: uncultured Anaerolineales bacterium; assembly: GCA_964453155.1. Lineage (GTDB taxonomy): Bacteria > Chloroflexota > Anaerolineae > Anaerolineales > UBA11858 > CAYVQU01. Next base: position 5,062 of record CAYVQU010000196.1, read on the forward strand.
GGCTGCAGCTGGTAATCCCTGCAATGATAGCGCTGCCATATGTAAACCGGCAACCCATCCTTCTGTCCGCGTTTTAAGGGCGGCCACATCAGTGGCCTCCAAATCTAAAGCCATAGTGGTATTAATAAAGGTTTCAGCTTCATCTCCCGAAAACCGGAGATCGTTGGTTCGCAACTCGGCCAATTCTCCGTGGGCTCGACGTCGGGAAAGGTTTAGGGCTGGATCAGCGCGAGTGGTGAGTGCCAGGTGTATTTGACGCGGGACATGGTCAAGAAAATAGTTGAGGCTCGTGTGAATTTTGGGGATCGTGATCTGGTGGTAATCATCCAACACCAGGATGATTGGCGTGGCTATTGCGGCCAGATCGTTGATCAAAACGGTTAGAAAATTTTCGAATGGTGGGGGTTGTTGCGAACTTAGAGCAGCAGCCACGGTCTGACCCACGGTTGGCAGAACGGTTTGCAAAGCGGCCACCACATACCGCCAGAACCGAATGAGATCATTGTCCCCCTCATCCAGGGTAAACCAGGCGATCTCAAAATCGATACCGGAATGGATCCAGGCAGTGATGAGGGTTGTCTTGCCGAAACCGGCCGGGGCAGAGATTAACGTAATTTTTTTCTGAACCCCGGCCAAGAGTTTGGCGTTTAAATTGGGTCGGAGTATCCAACTCTCTTGTTGAGGGGGGATATAGAGTTTGGTGTCTAACAGGGGCGTGGTCACAATTTTCGATCCTGGTGAACTTACCAAGGATGTTCGTTACCTTCCCAGGTGAAGAATTTTCCGTTATCAGCCGGGGTTATACCGGTCGTAACTTTGAGAATCCCCGCGACGGACTGCTGGGTGGATAGATGGGCCTCAGACCCACCCATATCGGTGTGGACCCACCCGGGGTGCAGGGCGATCACAGTGATCCCCTCGGTTTCAGGGTTCCAGGCCAGGGCGCGGGTGTACATATTCTCGGCCGCTTTGCTGCCATAATAGGCATAGCCGCGAAAGCGGGTCATGTTTGAAATCGAACCTGATTCTGATGATATGTTTACGATTTTGGGGTTCGTCCCATTTTTGAGTAAGTGGACGAATTTCTGCGCAACGATCATAGGTCCGACCGCATTAACATGTATAGTTTGCAACAATCCGGCCGCACTGACAGCGGAGAGGGATTCATCACCGAGGTTGATCGCCGCGTTGTTGAAAATAATATCAAGCGAATTGGTTTTGGCTTCGACTTGGATTGCACACTCAGTAATGCTGGTTTCGGTGGTCATTTCCAGGGGAAGGATGGTGATTTGTGTGGGGAAATGAGTGGCTAACTTTTTAAGGTCGGCTGCATTTTCGGGGACGCGACAACCTGCAAAAATTTGATCCCCGCGTTTGGCACATTGGCGAACGAGTTCAAGTCCGATACCGCGATTGGCACCGGTGATGAGTACTTTTTTCATGGTCACTCCTCCGGTAGGTGGCGACCGGGAAAGCGAAAGAGAAGTCTCTATCCCGGTCGCCAGTCACTATCATAACTCCAGCATAAACTGGAAGATCTTATCATTTAAGTCGGGCAGGCCTTCGTGACCAAAATCAGGATAGATAGCCAGGGATTTGGGGGCCGTGATCTTATTATAGGCCGCGAATTGGGTCGAGGGCGGGCAGATAGTGTCCATCAGGCCAACGGCCATCAAGGTTTCGGCCTGAATACGGGGGGCCAGATATTGGTTGTCGATATACCCCAGTTGGGTGAAGATTTCGGTTTCACGCTCGTGCCGGGGGTCAAAGCGGCGGAACCAGGCCCGGAGTTCGTCATAGGCATCCACGTCCTGATCAATCTTCCAGACCCGCAGGTAATCGCACAAGAAGGGGAAGACCGGGGCCGCTTTTTTGATGCGCGGTTCAAGCGCGGTGCAGGCCAGAGTCAGGCCACCGCCTTGGGAGCCACCAGTCGCGCCGACCCGGGTCTCATCGACTTCTTCCATCGCCATTACGATCTGGGCCAGTTGGGCCGTATCTAGGAAAATGGCGCGGTACAGCAGGTTTTTGGGGCCAGTATCTAACCCCCGGACAATGTGTCCGTTTAAAGTCCAACCTTCCACCCCGCCGACATCTTCAGAACGACCGCCCTGCCCGCGACAGTCCATTGCGGCAACGGTATAACCCGCCGCGACGTAGGGGAGTTTGTCGTACCAGTCTCCCGAATTTCCAGAGTAACCGTGGAACATCAAAACTGCCGGTCCAGGTTGGGGGTCCAGGCGCAAGTCGGCGCGGATTTTGGGTTTGAGCAGTTTGGCGTATACCCGGGCGGCGCCGACTCCAGTAAAGTACATATGAAAACATTCGGCGTAATCGGTTTGGAATTCAGCCGGTATGAGTTCAACTTGGGGATCGATGGCTTGCATTTCGGCCAATGATTCATCCCAATAAGTATCAAAATCGATGGGTTTGGGGTTGGTGCCTTCGTAGAGCAGCAAGTCTTCGTAGGGCATGTCAAAAAGTAAAGGCATTTGTTACTCCTTTTTTGAATGGGGAATCGGGATTGCGGAATGTAGATTTTGATTTGCTAACCGAAATCCGCTTTCCAATTTCCGAAATTTTTATGCAATAATTGGTCTGATCCACTCCACAAACTGGGGGAAGATTTCCTCCGGTTCCGGCAAATTGGGGTGCCAGCGTTTTTCGTGTTCGAAGAGCAACCAGTCGTCGTAGCCGTTGGCATGCAGGAGGGCAATCGATTCAGTCAGAGGCAGTTCTCCGGTGCCCGGGGCCACATAGTGCCAGCCGTCGTCCATCGCCAGGGGAGAATCCGGATCATAGGTGGCATCTTTGACATGCGTGTAACCCACCCGCGGGCCAACTGCAGCAAACGAATCTCCCGGTTTTTCCCGGCCCACCCGCCAGGTGTGGCCCATGTCCCAGAGCGCGCCAAAAGCCGGGTTGGGGATGTTGTCGAGCAGGAGTTTGCAGTGTTCAGCCTGGACCCAGTTATCATGAGTCTCGAACAACCACAGCAGGTCGCGGGCGCCGTCCAGTTCCAGGATTTTTTCGATGCAGTCGCAGCCAAATTGGGCCAGTTCTTGATGCGAATATTTCTCCAGATTGCCGCCGCCGAACATACGGATATTAACCGCCCCGAAATTCTTGGCGACTTCCACGGTCCGCCGGGCTTCTTCCAGGTTGGATTCGAGTGCGTCGGGATCACAGACCTTCAGGCTGGTGCTGATCCCACTGACGGCCAGACCGGCCTCGTCGAGTTGGCGTTTGGTTGCCGTGGCTTGAGTGGTGAACATGGGGAGCTTGGTAACATCAATTTCGTCCAGGTATCCTCTGAAATCCACGCCGTCGAAACCGTACTTCTGGCCACGGGCGCAGATCATGTCTAAATCCCATTCCGGGCAGCCTAAGGTCATAAAGCTAATTTTCATGATTTATCCTGATGGAACGCGGACACCGTGCCGGTACGGCGTAACGCTGATATAATGAATTTTCGCGGATTTTTGAGTTGCATTAAAAAAATCCGCGTTGATTCGCGTTTAGCGTAGCGACATCCGCGTCATTCGCGTTCTATTGAAATGATTCATTCAAATTGGTTATTTCCTGCTCGCGGACGGTTTTCTCAAACCGCGAGTTATTAATCAATTCGTCGAGTTTGGCGGCGTAGGTCTCAGCATCAAAGGGCATCTCGATGGGGTGGCCGAGGAAAGATGAGAGCATGATGGCGTTGCCCAAGGTTAGGGAGTGGATGCCTTCGACCGCCGGGGCGACCAGTTCTTCGCCGTGGAGAATGGCGTTGGCGAAATTTTCAGTGGTCAGCCGGTGACCGGATTCGCCGTGGTGCTGGTAGGGCACGTCGATGACCCAGTTTTCGACCGGGGTGTAGCCACTCTCAGATTTCTCAATTTGCTCGAACATGGAGTAACGGTTGCGGTAGAAGGTGATTTTTCCATCCTCAAAGATGAGCTTACCCTTCTCGCCGATGATCTCCAGCCGGTTCGTCCCTGGGGATTCGGCCGTGGAGGTGATGATGTGACCGACCATCCCATTCTCGTATTCCAGGTAGCCGGTGACATCGTCTTCGACCTCGATATTGTGATATTTACCGATGGACGCAAACCCGGCCACCCGCTGGGGCATCCCGACGAACCACTGGTACAGGTCTAA
>CAYVQU010000197.1:0-9101 GCA_964453155.1 uncultured Anaerolineales bacterium
AACTTTTGCTGTTTTGAGGAGGGTCTAGCACCCTTTTTGCAGTAGAGTCTTAAATTGGAATAGAGAATTTTGGATCGGAAGGGGAACTCTATGGTCAAAATCAATTCAGATTTATTGAAAAACATTACCTGTTTTGTGTTTGATATGGACGGGACGATTTTCCTGGGGGATAAACTGCTGCCCGGGGCTGCGGATTTGATAAGTTATCTGCGCACCGCTGGAATTCCCCATTATTATTTGACCAATAATTCATCGCGCTCGAAATTAGATTATGTCGGCAAGTTGACAAATTTAGGTTTGACGGTGACAGCCGAAAATATTCTAACCTCGGGCGAAGCGACTGCCATATACCTGCACCGTGAAAAACCGGGGGCGCGGTTATTTGTTGTGGGGACGCCTTCTCTTGAAGTGGAGTTTACCCGTTTTGGTTTCGATCTGGTTCAAACAGATCCCGATTACGCCGTTTTAGGGTTTGACACCACCCTGACTTACGAGAAAATTTGGAAATTGTGCGATTTTGTGCGAGCCGGAGTGCCATATATTGCCACTCATCCCGATATCAATTGTCCAACAGAAACTGGTTTTATGCCCGATATCGGCGCCATGATGGAGCTGGTTGCCATTTCGACCGGTGGCCGCCGCCCAGATGTGATCGTTGGCAAACCTCATGAACCGATCGTTGCCGCGATTTTGGAGAAAACGGGGTTCGAACTCTCTCAAATTGCGATGGTCGGAGACCGGCTTTACACCGATATCGCTCTTGGCGCTGTGGGGATCACCACCATCCTGGTACTTAGCGGTGAAGCCCAAAGAGAAGATATCCCTGCCGCGCCAATCAAGCCCGATTTGGTTGTAGAGAATGTCGGTGAGTTATTGAAAATATTGGTCGAAATGAATTAGATCATATGGGCAGCGTGGTCTAAAAATGCCAACCCGCACGTATCACGCTTCAAATATCATTTGGCTGTGGTTGGAAACCTGAATTCGTAATTGTCGAACAGAATTGTCGCTGTTTCCCCCGCTTCCGAGAGACCGATAGCCAGACCGACTTGTCCTTCAGACGCGTGGCTGCCGGTGGTTTGGCCAACCAGTTCCCCATTGATGAGAATATAAATATCATCAGATTGGGCCACGACTTCTAGTTGGTTGGCTTCCCCCGCTTTGAGTGCCGCGCTGTAAGTTGAATCAATTAGCGTAGTCCATTCCTGGTTGTATACAGAGAGCACTCGAAAATATTCACCATCGCGAATTTCGAGATAGTAGTAACCATCATCATTGTTCCAAAAAACCACCCCATATTGGGCCGCGCGATTATCACTCGTATTTTGAGCTTCAACCGAGAGATAAAAATCGCTAACTGTATCGGAGCGAGGCCAGATGCGCCATACAAATCCCTGTTTGGCAACTGCCTCCCACTTGTAAACTCCATTGATGGCGGTGGTCATTGTGGTGTAATCGTCGTCAATTTCACCAGTTAACCACTCGTTTTCGTTTTCATAGAATGAATCATAAATGGAAAGCGGCCAACTCCGAGCCGTATCGATGACCGCCAGTTGCATTTGAACCGCGGCAGTTGCCGTTGCTGCAACCTGGGTAGCTTGCTGGTTGCGGCCCTGGGTCCACTGTGAAAAAGTTCGAAATGCAAAAAAAAGAAACCCCGCGGCCCCACAGAACAAGATCAGAACAACCGCCGCGATCACTCCCCACTGTCCGAGCGTAGGTTGATTCTGATCCCAATGGGGAGTTGGCTGCGATCCGTTCATTTTATGCTTTGAGCCGCTTGTGGGCCAGATCAATGTATTCGGCCTCTAGCTCATATCCAACAAAGTGCCGTCCGGTATCCCGTGCAGCCAAAGCTGTAGATCCGCTGCCCATAAACGGATCGAGAATAATCTCATCTTCAAAAGTATAGAGTTCAATTAATCGGCGGGGGAGTTCAACCGGGAAAGGGGCTGGATGTCCGATCCGGGAGGCGGCAACGGTCGGGAACTGCCAGACGCTCTTTGTCAATTCCAAAAAATCGTCGCGTTCAATGGTGGGGCTGCGGCCCTGTTTGTCTCGTTTAAACTGTCCTTTTGAGAATACTAAAATATATTCGTGGACATCCCGTAAAGTCGGGTTGCTGGCTGATTTCCAACTTCCCCAGGCTGTGGATGAACCCACACTCGAGCCTTTATCCCAGATGATTTCTCCCCTCATCAAAAATCCGACGCTGATCATGATCTGGGATATGAAAGCATTGAGCGGAATATAAGGTTTTCGCCCCAAATTGGCTATGTTGACCGCCGCCCGCCCGCCGGGTACTAAAACACGATATGTTTCCCGGAAAACTTGTTCCAGGAGTGACAGATATTCATCCAGGGTTAAGTCTTCATCATATTCTTTCCGAGCATTATAAGGTGGGGAAGTTACCATCAGGTGGATTGAAGAATCCGGTAAATGGTGCATATCTTCGCTCGAGGCTGGGATAATATGATCTAAGGTTTTGGGTGAGATGGGATTTTCAACGTAAGGGCCAGAACTGGATTCTCCCGCCTGATGAGCATACATCCGGCTGTTATAGAACAGGCTGGCATCGTGACTGGCCCGGCCCTTCGAGCCAAAACGTGAAGTTTGAGTTTTATTTGCCTTCGACATTACCTGGAATGATACCCTAAAACCCCCATTTCGCAAATTTTGTGGGTGCTTTGATATGTGCTCGGACCCTGATTCTAAATAAAAATCAGGGTCCGAATACCTAGAAATCTAAAATTGACATATGTTATTCATTTTCGATTAAAATGAACTCATCCGGGGATTTGCGGCGTTCTTTTTCTGCAATTTGGGTTCGTAAAGCTAAGTGTTGGGATAAGATCGTGGAAGCGAAGACGAATAGGTGGCGGGGTGTTCGGGTTTCACCCGGAAGGAGCATATCCCGCGGGATCTTCAACCGGAAACATTTTTCGCGCACGCCATTATCGGAAAATGAAGCGACCTCGACATCACTCACAAAAATATTGCGCATTTCGTAAATTAGATTGAGATCGTGGTATTCATTTGGGCTGATCAAACCCAAGCCAAATGCGGCTTTCAGGCGGGCGTTGAAACTACACAGGGGGCCTTCATCTGTAATTAAAATCCCCATTTCGGCCGCTTTGAAGACAAAAAAACAAGAGAGCAATTGACCCAAATTGGTTTCAAGATAGGCAGCCCCCAAAATCGCAGTTGTCCGATCGCTTTTGTGTTGAAACTCGGCGCTGAGCTTCTCCCATTCAGTCTCGTTCTTCATTGGTTTTATTGTGGACATTGTAGCTTCCTCGGTGGGGTGGATTATCGAGATTAATATCGTCGGTAACAATCAAATAGGACACCCCCACACCCTTAAGTGTGTGATGGTTTGGCGCTGAAATTTTTTCGTCACACCTGAGTAAATATTGGTTTGAACAGCCTTTTTTCCGATACCCTCCGAAATTTACTTCGTGTGCAATCGTTTTCAATGATACCAAATTAATAAGCTTAAGACGCCATTCTCGAGGATCGATTCTACCCCGCCTGATTTATTTCCTCAAAACGAAAACAGTCGACGGTATGATCGTTTACCATCCCCACTGCCTGCATGAAAGCATAACAAATGGTGGGCCCCACAAAGTTGAACCCTCGTTTTTTAAGGGCCTTGCTCATGGCTTCAGATTCAGCCGTTTTGGCGGGGAGTTGCGACATCGAAGTCCACCCATTCACGATGGGTTTTCCGTCGACAAATTGCCATAAGTACTCACTAAAGGAACCAAATTCTGCCTGGATCTTTAAAAATCCGCGTGCATTTTTTATCGCGCTCTGGATTTTTAGTCGATTACGAATGATCCCAGGATTGTTCATTAGCTCTTCAAATTTTGCGTCATTGTATTGGGCAATTTTCTCCGCATCAAAGTTATCGAATGCGGCCCAATAGTTTTCTCGTTTCTTGAGAATAGTGCTCCAACTTAATCCCGCCTGGGCCCCATCGAGAATAAGTTTCGCAAATAGCAATTGATCATCATGAACGGGTAACCCCCACTCCTCGTCATGATATTGAACCATCAGTGGGTCGGTGCCACACCACTCACAGCGAAATTTGTCAGCCGCCATACCAGCGCTCCGGGGTTATTTGACAATCTTTTTTTTAGGATACAAACGTTTTGGACTGCAGATGTTTTCTTTTTTACGCGCTACCCGGCCACAATCAGTGCAGACGAACTCGGCATAGCGAACCAGTTTCTTATATTCTTTGAAATTGGTGTTGACATACCCCTGTTTTTCCAGGTCACACAGCGATTTGTTGAGAACCATCAGCGCCTCCTTCTTATTTTGATTGAACCTTCAGATCAGGGTAAAACATCTGGCTTTACCATTATAACAATGCTTTTTCAAAGCCCAGCCCAAGTTTTTCAAACCTGGCTGGGCTTTGAATTTCACTTATCCGATTTTCCTTTTTTGTAAAGTTTTTTAGGTTTGCAGAGATTTTTTTTCTTGGCGGCCACCCGGCCACAATTCTTGCAGACGTATTTTCCGGGATGGATCAAAGCTTGATAATTATCGAAACTCGATTTGAGGTAATCGCGATGTTTGATATCGCATAATGTTTTTGCCATTTACTGCTCCTGATAAATTCGAATTTGGCGGGGTCTCTAGATGTAATTTCTGAGGGCCACGCAAACCTAAATTATCTATATTTTATCCCCTTGGTCAAGTTAATAATTCAGAAGAAATTTTGACAATCAGGTGTTTGCTTCCCCTACGTGTTCGACCGATTTTTGGATCAATTCGCGTAAGACAGCTTGGTCAACATCCTCGAGTTTTTTGAGGTATAAGCAGGCTTTTCCGGTGGTATATTTGCCCAGTTTGGCGAGTAGGGTTTCATATTCTGAAAACCCGGACATGATGTACAAAGTTAATGCCTGTTTACGGGGGGCAAAACCGGTTTGGAACCATTCACCCTCCCGTCCGCTGGCGTATTTATATTTATAGCGTCCAAAACCAATGATGCTGCTGCCCCACATGACCGGTGGTTCTCCGGTGATCTCCTTCATCAGTTCTAGCATCATAAAACTATCGTTGCGGCGCTGATCATTTTCAACCGAGTTGAGGAAACTATTTGCACTGTTATCGGTCGGCTGAGTCTTGAGTTGGGCCATGATTGTCTCCTGGAACGAATAAATTGGACGGATTTTCTCTAATTTATTATACCTATGAAATAAAAACGGTCCCGGAATAAAAAATAACACTTAGGGAGTGCTAAGTATTTATAAAATAGCCCGCGGTTCGATAAAAGAACCGCGGGCCAATTGAACCGCTTTCTGGGGGTGACAGCCTGACTTATTACAAATTTACTTCCAGGCCTAGCGTGTAGGCCGCAAAAGCCCACACGTCGGCATGTTCTTCGATCAACTTATAGGTTGGTTTGCCCAACTTGTGACCTGCTTTGAGATCAATTCTCAGGAGGTAGGGACCCTTACCGGCGGTCTTTTCCAGAACTTCGGCGATGAATTTCTTAGAATGGGAGGGCACGACCCGGTCATCAGTATCTCCGGTGGTGACGATGAGCGGGGGATAAGCCACCCCGGCTTGCACATTGTGTATTGGAGAATATGCGTATAGATACTCAAATGCTTCGGGATCTTCTTCTGCATTGCCATAATCTGAAACCCAGAAACGCCCCACTGTAAATTTATGGAACCGCAGCATATCGGTGACAGGCACCCAACAGAGTACGGCCCCGTATAAATCCGGTCGTTGGGTGATGCAAGCCGCGGTCAATAATCCGCCGTTGGAGCGGCCCTCGATTGCTAACTTCTCTTTCCGGGTGTAACCTTGGGCGATTAACCATTCGGCTCCGGCAATAAAATCATCGAAAACATTTTGCTTGTTACCTAAAATACCACCTTTGTGCCAGGCTTCACCGTATTCAGAGCCACCCCGAATATTGGCTAAGGCAAAAGTTCCGCCCATTTCTAGCCAGACAAGGTTCCAAACATTGAAAATTGGGGTTTGCGCGAGTGTGAACCCCCCATAAGCGTATAGAATGGTGGGGTTATTGCCATTTTTTTCCAGCCCTTTTTTGTGGGTTAGGAACATAGGAATCTGAGTGCCATCTTGCGAGGCATAGAAAACCTGGTTGGTTTCGTAGGCTGCAGGGTCAAAGTCTAGGCTGGGTTCCGATAAGGGGCTGAGTTCAGCGGTGTTGAGATCGTACCGAAAGATGGCGCGGGGAAACAGGAAAGACTCAAAGCTGATGAAAAACTCTGGATCAGCTTGGTCTCCCTCCAGGAGTCCGACGGTTCCCATGGTTGGTAACAGGATGTCACGGAGATACTGGCCGGCGAGATCATAAATCTTAATCTGATTGTGGGCGTGATGATTGGTTTTTACAATAAAATGCTGTCCCCACAAGGCAATACTGGCAATGGCATCTGACCCTTCAGGGATAATCTCACGCCAGTTTTCCTGAGTGGGATTTTTTATATCAATGGCCACTAGGCGGCCATTCGGCGTGTCTAGGTCAGTCAGAAAATAAAAAATATTTTCCTGATTGCCGACGAAATTAAATTTGGCAATACCATCTTCAACCAAATGTTGGAACTCGACCTGACCTTCAGTCGGGCGCAAGAAAATGCCATTGCGGCGATCGGTCCCTCGGCCGGTGTGCAAGACCAAATATTCTTTGTCTGATGTCAAAAATGGCCAATAGCGTAACCCAGGATCATTTGGATTTTCGTAGATGAGTTCATCTGCCGTTTGCGGCGTGTCTACCGCATGCCACCAAACCTGGCTCCTTAGCTTGGTGTCATCGCCCCATACATCCTCCGGTTGGGTCAGGCGGTTGTAAAAAAATCCGCGGTTATCTGGTTTCCAGCCAATCCCTGAGAATTTGCACCATTTTAGAACTTCCGTGAATTTTTCTCCAGTGGTCGTATCCATGAGATGGATTTCTTGCCAATCAGAGCCGCTGCTAGAGAGGGAATATGCGAGCAAATTGCCATCTTTGCTATAAGCTTGATTGAATACGGCGATCGTACCATCAGCGCTGAGGGCATTTGGATCGAGCATAGGAGTGGGTTCAGCGCTGAGTGCATCTTGCTGGTAGATTACGGATTGGTTTTGGAGACCATCATTTTTTGAAATGAAATAACGCCCGCCCGTTTTATGGATACCAGTGAATTTGGCGAAATTCCATAAGGTTGTCATTCGCGCTTTGATTTTGGGGAGGGCAGGGAGTTGATCTAGAAATTCACGCGTGCGGATATTATGGTGCCGCGTCCACTCCTGAACTTGGGGATCAGTGGCATCTTCAAGCCAGCGATAGGGATCTGGCACTAGGGTTCCATGATAATCGTCAATTTGATCAGTTTTGGGTGTGGTTGGGGGGGCGGTGAGGGGATAAGGGTTTGGTGTCGGGGCCATATTTTCTCCAGTTTTCTAAGGTGGGAAAATTATACCGCTAGAATCAAAATGGCCCTCCAAGACTGGAGGGCCATTTATTATCAGTATACTGCTTATTTCTTTTTCTTCAGAACCGGTAGACCGTTCTTGCTTTCGGAAACTTCGTAGCCTTCCGGAACTGCATCCAAAGCGCCTTCATCTTTGACAGCTTTGGCGAAGAAGTAGATGGTCTGCTCGCGCCCACTCTTTAGCTGGGTCACTTTATGGTGCAGAAAATAAGTGTTACCTTTTGAATTTGTGAAACTGAAAGCCATTTGATTCTCCTTTCCTATATTGAATCATTTGTAAAATAAATTACCAGTGCCCCCAATGTTGGCTGAAATGTTAGGGCTCTCTCTAGTATAGCGTACTCTTGGAGCGCTGGCAATATCAATTAATACGAAATAAGTCCTATTTGATATGAGTTCTCGCTGAGTAAGTATTCGGTCTAGTACACTTGTATTAATCAGCTGGATAGGTGCGGCTTTTGGGTTTAGGTATCTTCTGACCGGTGCGGCTCTACTTTTAGTAGGCGAAAAGCCCATTGGATGGAGGGACCGATCAACAATGAAAAAATTACTGTTCCAACTCCAAGCGGGCCACCCAAAAACCAGCCGATCAAAACGAGAATTATCTCGATGCTGCCTCTGGCTCGCCGTAAACTCCAACCTGAAACCCGTTTTATAGCCAGCATCAAACTATCCCGCGGCCCAGCCCCGGCATCGACGCCAATATAAATTGCCGAAGCCATTCCCATCATCACCACTGCGGCCAATAACATCGCAATCTGAACAGGGAGATTCTGAATATCCGCAGGAATAAAATGTAATGCCAAGTCTTCCCAAGGACCGATAAAGAGCATATTTCCCAGAGTGCCCCACCCGATTTGCTCTCGAAATGCCACGGCCCCAATTAGCACCACAAACCCGGTGAGAATGCTCCAGGTGCCTGGCGATAGTCCAGTAATTTGGGCCAGAGCAACCTCCAACATGACCCACGGACTGGTCCCTAGGTTGGCCCGGATCAAAATGGCGATTGCCAGTCCAAAAAGCGCGAATCCAAGCTGAATTACAGCAAAATCACGGAGAAAAGTACTCCAGCGGACAGGTTTTATCATGGGGCTTATCATACCAGTCGAAGTTGTTCAACAACTTCATTCTTATGTGGATTTTCGTTTTGCAGCCAGAGTATAAATCGCAATGCCAATCCAGACAATATTTACGCCAACCGAAGGAAAAGCTTTGTAGTAAGTTGAATTAATGATCAGCAATATGCCCCCGATCAAGTTAAGGACTTGATAACTGATCGAATTACCCTCCGTTTTCTGTGATGAAACCAAGGCATAGGCAATTAAATAGACGACGGCACCGATCCATCCGGCAATGTCGATAAAAAGGCTATTATCCATAAAATGACTCGTCTTACACTAACCATAGTTTACAACAAAAAAGGTGCTACGAGTAAAATGTAGCACCTAAAAAGAAGTGGGCCCAGCTGGGATCGAACCAGCGACCAAACGGCCAGAATTCATCTGCTCACTAGGCCTACAATACATAGCCGAATACATTATAGTCGTATAACCCAGTTTTTTGGGACTTATGCGACTATAAGAATATAATACCAATTGCTTATTGAGACGCCATGAATGGAACGACTGCGTTATGAAC
>CAYVQU010000198.1:0-8963 GCA_964453155.1 uncultured Anaerolineales bacterium
CTTCAACTTTACTACAAGAAGCCCTACTTACTTACTTTTTGGCGAATGTATTGGTTAATGATGTTTACTTAGCTGTGGGATATTTAGCCGGAATTATGAGGGCATTTTTGCAAAATGGTAAACGCCAAGGTTTAAATATCAATTATAGTTATGAAGAAAAACCATTAGGGACTGCCGGTCCACTGGCCCTAATTCGGAATGATTTAACAAGTTCATTCTTTGTCACCAATGGAGATGTCTTAACTACCCTGCCTTTACATAAAATGATGGATACCCATCAGAGAACAGGAGCCGTGGCAACTATCGCGGTTCATAAGCGGCAAATGCAAGTAGATTTGGGGGTTGTTGAGTGTAACGATGACAATGTTCTCACTGGGTATATTGAAAAACCCTCCTTTGATTTTCGGGTGAGTATGGGAATATACATTTTTGAGCCGAGAGTTTTGGAATATATTCCAGACGATGAATACCTGGATTTTCCAGATCTAGTTCTAAAAATGATAGCAGCCAATGAAAAAGTAATGGCTTATCCGTTTGATGGGTATTGGCAAGATTTGGGTCGCCACGAGGATTACGAACAAGCTGTAAAAGATTATGAAAAACTGCGCCCCCAGATTTTAGGAGAAACATCCCCATGAATTGGCAAGTTCCTCTAGCAGACTTGGATTATGATCAGGACGAAGAAAATGCTGTTCTGGAGGTGCTAAAAAGTCGGTGGTTGACCTCTGGGATGGTCACCCAGAATTTTGAAAACGAGTTTGGAGAAATTACTGGAAGCAAGCACACCTTGGCGGTAAGCAATTGTACAGTGGCGCTTCATTTAGCCTGTGAAGCGCTCGAAATAGGCCCCGGTGATGAAGTGATTGTCCCCGCCCTAACATTTGTTGCTTCTGCAAATGCGGTCTTGTATACCGGCGCTAGAGTTCGTTTTGCAGAGGTTACCAGTAAAACGGACTTAAATATCTCTCCTCAGGCTATTGAAGCTCAAATAACACCCGCTACCAAAGCTATTGTCGTTGTCCATTATGGCGGCTACCCCTGTCAAATGGACGAAATTTGTAAGTTGGCCAAAAAGTACCAACTGGCCATTATTGAAGACGCAGCCCATGCTCCCGGAGCGTCAATACATTCTAAACCCTTGGGTACCTGGGGTGATGTTGGCTGTTTTAGTTTCTTTTCCAATAAGAATCTCGCAGTCGGCGAAGGTGGCATGATCGTAACTGATCGTGACGATTTGGCTGCCAAAATGCGAACCTCTCGCTCCCATGGGATGACAACTTTGACTTGGGATCGTCATCAGGGGCATGCTTTTAGCTATGATGTGACCGATTTAGGTTATAACTATCGAATTGATGAAATTCGTTCAGCTTTGGGGCTGGCACAACTTCGAAAACTCCTCGCCAATAATCACCGCCGCAAACTGATTACTCAAAGCTATTGGCGTCATTTTGAGAATTCAGGTTTAATCTTGCCGTTTATGACCGCCGATGGTAACTCGTCTTATCACATTTTTCCGATTCTATTGCCTAAAAAAGTTGATCGGAAAGCGTTTATGAAATATCTGCGCGCTCAAGGAATCCAGACGAGTATCCATTACCCCCCAATCCATAAGTTTTCTTATTATCAACAAAAATATCCCGATGTTAGCTTGCCGCTGACGGAAGAAATTTCTCAGTGCGAAGTCACCTTGCCCTTATATCCAACAATGTCAAATGAACAGGTAGATTTAGTCGTTTCTAAAGTCAAGCAAGCCCTAATAGATTTATCATAAAAAGCCCAAAATGCACATCAAAAAAGCCTGGAGATTTCTGTCTCCAGGCTTTTTTGATTTTTTGGGTTAACTATTTTTCTGACGTTTACGATACCCTTTGATCCATCGCATCCCGAATTCATCTCGTCCTAAAGATAAATCCGCGGCCAAAATTGCGGTGTTTACCTCCGTAACAAGCGGGTTGGTGATGGGGCAGGTAACCCCGGCCTGAATGGCCATCGCTAAAAAGGCGGAATTCACAAACTTTCGATCTGGTAGACCGAAAGAAACATTACTGGCCCCCATCGTGATATTGACGCCAAATTCCGCGACGATCAACTTGACGGTATCGAGGGTAACTTTGCCAGCATTGCTGTCCGCGCCCATGGTCAAA
Organism: uncultured Anaerolineales bacterium; assembly: GCA_964453155.1. GTDB lineage: Bacteria > Chloroflexota > Anaerolineae > Anaerolineales > UBA11858 > CAYVQU01. Next base: position 2,145 of record CAYVQU010000198.1, read on the forward strand.
GTTAACGGGTCAATGACGATATCCTCAGTTGGGATTCCCATTTTGTTGGCCCGTTCAATGATCTTTGCAGCCACTTTTAAGCGCGCTTCTGGTGTGGCAGGAATACCATCATCATCCATGCATAAGCCAATTACGGCTGCTTGATGCTCTTTGACCAACGGTAAGACCGCCTCTAAAGATTTCTCCTCGCCATTTACCGAATTAACCAGGGCCTTCCCCTCATATAAGGATAACGCCGCATCCAAGGCTTTTGGGTTAGCGGTGTCAATACATAGGGGTACATCAGTCACTTCCATGACTGTTTTCATGACTTCACTCAATAATGCAACTTCATCAGCTCCCGGGACACCGGCATTGACGTCCAAAATTCCAGCCCCTGCATCGACCTGGCTTACGGCATCGATTTTCACAATATCGAGATCCCCGGCTTCGAGGGCGGCTAATACCTTCTTGCGCCCGGTGGGGTTGATACGCTCTCCGATCATTACAGTTGGGTTTTGGCGACTGATTTTGATCGTCTTGTTTTTTGAGTGGATGATGGTGATTAGGTCATTCGACATTTTTAACTCCAGTTAGTGGATATCCTCTGAGTAGGCATTTTCTGAATTATATCGGAGAATGTGTAAAGACTAAAGATATTCGACAAATCTGAAAGGGTATTTGCAAAAAAACGCATTCTATAGGAGAAGTGTTATAATCGACCGTGATCAAACCCATAGATTTGAGTGAGTTTTTTTTGCAATTAGATCATAGAAACATGATCATATCCTCCATTCGCCAAGATGTAAGATATCAATCAGGGTGGCATTCCCGCAATAAAAATAACCCTGTTGGAGCGATTAATGGTAACAATAGAATTAAAATCTTCATCTAAAGAGCCAGATTGGTATTCACTAGATGATAATGAATCGCAAATAGGTAACTTTCACTATCGAGTTACCTCAAAATCGCGCAAGTGGCGTCCGCCAACAGATGTTTTCGAAACCCCGGACGCCATAATTGTGCGGGTTGAGATTGCAGGGATGCAAGAATCTGATTTTTCGGTATCCTTGGATGATCGTTTCCTGACAATCAGCGGTGCCCGATCCGATAAATCTGAGCAACGGGCATTTCATCAGATGGAGGTCCGATTTGGTGAATTTATTACTCAAGTTGAATTAAATTGGACCATTGATGCCCAATCTGTTGAAGCGGTTTACAGCGAAGGGTTTCTTAGGCTGGTTTTGCCCAAAGCTAAAAAACACAAAATTGACATAAGGAATTAATATGCCAGCTTCGCGTTGGAATTCTGATATTCTAGAGTTATTGCAAATGTTCGAGGGGGATGATTTAACCCTCAGTGACTTAATCTTTAAATCAATTCCGATAAAGGACGGAACTTCGGCTTCTTCCGAGAAATCAGATCCAGTTTCTGAAGATGAGACGGATCAAATTCCCTTAGAGTTGCCAATATTGCCTTTACGAGGTTTGGTCGTCTATCCAGAAACAGCCGTCCCGCTAACTATTGGGCAACCTCGTTCGATCCGTCTGGTTGATGACGTGGTTTCAAACGATAAAAAGTATATCGGCCTGATCGCCTCCAAAAACCCTGAATTGGATACCCCTGGCCCAGAAGAGTTATTTTCGGTTGGAACTGTTGCTGTTGTTCACCGCATGTTCCGCGCCCCAGATGGCACCATTCGACTTTTAGTTCAAGGGACAACCCGGTTTCGTTTAGAAGAAATGATCCAAGAAGAGCCATACCTGAAAGCCCGGATTCAATTGGTTCCAGAAATTGAGGAGGAAAACCTTCAAATCGAAGCTTTAGGGCGTACTGCCAGAGATCAGTTCGCCCGCATTGCTGAAATGATCCCTTCGATTCCGCGTGAATTAGTTGAATCGGTCATGCTGTTGGAAGATCCCTCTCAAACCGTTTACACTATTGCCAATTTTCAACGCATAGAACTAGAAGATGCGCAGGAATTACTAGAACTGAATTCGGTTGAGGCTAAACTAGAGAAACTCACAGCTTTATTGGCCCGGGAGGTCGAAGTCTTAGAGATCGGTCAGAAAATTCAAAATGAGGCCCGGTCTGAAATTGAGAAAGTTCAACGTGAATACTTTTTACGCGAACAGCTCAAGGCGATTCAACGCGAACTCGGTGAAGGGGATGAACAAACTGCTGAGGTGGATGAATTCCGGCAGAAAATTGAAGCGGCAAATTTACCTGAAGAGGCGGATAAACAAGCCCGACGCGAACTTGACCGAATGGCCCGTTTACCAACAGCTGCCGCAGAGTATGGGGTCATTCGGACCTATTTGGACTGGATCGTCACGCTTCCTTGGAATAAGACCACGACTGATAATTTGGAAATTCCTCACGCCCGAGAAGTATTGGATCAAGACCACTTTGGGCTCGAAGATGTTAAAGAACGGATTTTAGAGTTCTTGGCTGTCAGAAGATTGGGTGAAGAACGGGCTGAAGAGTTTTCGGATGATGAAGGTGATGAGATCCGGCGGTTGCGAGAGGGCGTTATCTTGTGCTTTGTAGGACCTCCGGGGGTCGGTAAAACATCTTTGGGACGGTCAATTGCCCGATCAATGGAGCGAAAATTTATTCGCATCTCTCTTGGTGGTGTGCGCGATGAAGCTGAAATACGGGGCCATCGTCGCACTTATATTGGTGCCCTTCCTGGCCGGATTCTCCAGGCCCTCAGGCGGGTTGAATCGCATAACCCGGTGTTTATGTTGGATGAGATCGATAAGCTCAGCACGAGCTTCCAGGGTGACCCGGCTTCAGCCCTCCTCGAAGTTTTGGACCCAGAGCAGAATTCTGAATTCCGAGACCATTACCTGGAAGTGGGGTATGACCTTTCTCAGGTCATGTTTATTACCACGGCGAATTGGATTGAGAATATCCCTGGCCCATTGCGGGATCGAATGGAAGTTATCATGCTCTCTGGGTATACCGAGGGGGAGAAAGTAGAGATCGCCAATGGTTATTTGATTCCCCGTCAAATTCGGGAAAATAGTTTGCGGCCCACTGAAATAAAATTTTTGCCGGAAGCCCTCAAAGAGATTATTCGATACTACACCCGTGAAGCAGGGGTTCGGAATTTAGAACGGGAAATTGGGGCCGTTTGTCGCAAGGTAGTGACCCGGATCGCCGAGGGCGAAATAGAAACGATAGAAATCTCCCCAGAAATTGTGCGCGAATATTTGGGGCGCCCTCGGATTTTAGGCAATGAAGAAATCGCATTAAGGACGAAGATGCCCGGAGTTGCGATCGGTTTAGCCTGGACACCTACCGGCGGTGACGTATTATTCGTTGAAGCCACCCAAATGCCGGGTAGTAAAGGCTTCCAATTAACCGGTTCCCTTGGTAATGTCATGAAAGAATCTGCTCGCACTGCGTTATCCTATGTTCGTTCTCAGGCCGAACGCTATGGTTTAGCAGAAGACTTTTATGCTGATTCAGACTTTCACATCCACGTGCCTGCCGGCGCCCAGCCAAAAGATGGCCCCTCTGCTGGCGTCACGATGGCAACTGCCCTGGTTTCATTGGTTTCGGGGCGTTCGGTGTGCCCAGAAGTGGGCATGACGGGCGAAATCACGCTGCGTGGACAGGTGTTACCGGTAGGGGGCATTAAGGAAAAAGTCTTGGCTGCCCATCGTTCTGGTCTAAAGAAAGTTATTCTACCCAAACGTAATGAAGTCGACCTCGAAGATATTCCTGAAGAAGTTCAAGAGTCTATGACTTTTACTTTCGTTGAAAAAGTGGATGAGGTCTTTACCGCCGCGCTTGAACCCGCGCCTGAAATTGATCATCCTGAAACAAACATTCAGGATGCAGAAGCGGACTAGGCCAATTATTGTACCCATTGGGTGCCAAACATCGGAGAAACACATGGCCCAAAAAGTTATGTTAGTTGAGGATGATCCAATTATGATTGACCTCCTCAGCACATTACTTGATCTTGAAGGATTTGAAGTTTCAACCTTATCTAGTGGGAAAAACTTTATTGAAGCAGTCAAATCATTTAACCCAGATGTCATCTTGCTGGACGTTCATTTGCGGGGTATGGGGGGCATTGAGGTCAACGGCTTTGATTTGCTGAAAGAAATCCGCGCTGACGCTGCCTCACAGGACTGTACTGTCGTTATGTCTTCGGGCATGGATTTCAGATTAAAAAGTGATCAAGAAAAAGCTGACGGGTTTATTCAGAAACCCTATATGCCAGGTGATCTGGTGGAGATGATAAAAGCATTGGCAAATTAGAAATTTTGTCCGGTTTTGGGAATCAATTATCGGTAATTATGCCAACTAGAACTACAATTGCTGAAATCTTGGATTAGAATAAATAATTAAAGATTTTCAGAGAGAAAGATTATATCGAGTGAATAGTGACAAATAGAAAAAAACGTACTACCCGCCGGTGGTACACCATAGATTTGCATATTCATACCCCTGCTTCGCAAGATTATCAGCAGCCCGAGGTTAGCTACCTTGATCTGCTGAGACAAGCGGAAGTTCGTGGTTTGGATATGATCGCCTTTACCGACCATAATACGGTTTCTGGGTATCGGCGGATGAAAGAAGAAATTCAACAGTTAGAATTACTAGAAAAATTGAATCGCTTGTTGCCAGATGAGCAGCTTCGTTTGAAGGAATATCGGCGATTATTAGATCGGATTTTGGTTTTACCAGGCTTTGAGTTTACCGCCACTTTTGGTTTCCATGTAATTGGTGTGTTTTCGCCAAATACTTCGATCCGCGAAATTGAGCATATTTTACTAATCCTGAATATTCCGGAAGAACAATTGGACGATGGTTCGGTTACGATCGGAGCCGGCACTGATGTGCTTACAGCCTATCGGTTGATCAGTGAGGGAGGGGGGGTGGTTTTTGCAGCCCATGCTAACTCAAATAATGGCGTCGCGATGCGCGGTTTTCCCATTGGTGGGCAAACCAAAATTGCCTATACCCAAGACCCCAATTTACATGCTTTAGAAGTGACCGATCTCGAGCGGCGCGGGCGACGAACAACGGCCGCATTCTTTAGCGGTACCAAACCAGAGTATCCCCGGCGCTTGCACTGTATTCAAGGTTCAGATGCCCATCGCCTGGAGGGTGACCCAAAACGCAATAAGATTTTAGGGTTAGGAGAACGTGCTACCGACGTACACTTACCAGATTTATCATTTAAAGCCCTCCGGCAACTTTTCTTAGGGAACGACTTTTCCCGCACTCGCCCTCACCGCCACAAAGCGGCCCCAGTTTATGATTACATTCGAGAGGCGCGCAAAGAGGGGGCGAACATTGTCCAAGATTTTCATCAGAGTCTGACAGTGCGTGGCGGTAAACGCTATGCAATCATTGCCGATGTCTGTGCTTTTGCTAACACGAATGGCGGCACCCTTTTTATTGGGTTAAGCGTTGATCCCCAAGCTGGGATCAATGGGGTGGCGAACCCCAACCAGGCGATCAAACAACTCGAAAAAGAAATTAACAGCCGGATAAGCCCTCAGCTAACTTGTTCATTGGACGTCCAAACGACCCACGGCAAGAAAATTGTGCGTATTCTAGTGCCGCGCGGTGATGATCCGCCTTATGCGGTGGATGACAACAAAATTTATCTTCGGAGCGAAACTGAAACTGGGTTAGCAGTTCGGGATGAAATTGTTGAGATGGTGTTACGGGGAAAGCGTGATCCAATGTTAAGTGCCCAACCACCAGAGATCCCGGTGGAAGTATCTCCCCTTGAAATACCTCATGAGAAAAACCGCATTCCTGATCCGCCGCGCACTGGGGTAGAAATCGTTTCTGTCGAAGAGCGTGGGGGCGAACGGCATTTTACTGTCCGAGATTTACGCAATGGCAATGTTGTCAAGAATGTAACCCAGAAATCTGCTCGTAAATTATGGCATCAGGCGATTGTTTTATACAACAAATTGCCTACTGATTTAGCCCAGGCTGATATCCAATGGCAGGGGGACCTCGGTTTAATTGAACAGATCAAAATTGGAAAAGGGTTGCGGTACAACTTGGTTCAGCGAACGCCTGAACGAACCCGCTTTTATTTTGGAGTCACCGATGATGGCATTCATGGGGCCTGGAACCAATTAATCGGGGAAGAAGAAAACTGATGTCGCTTCGTTTTGGGATATTGACCATTTCAGATCGATCTTCACAGGGAGAACGACCAGATGTCTCCGGTCCAGTTTTGGTTACAATAGTCAAAGACGCGGGATGGCGTGTTGAACGAATTGATATCGTCCCTGATGAGATGAATGTGATCCAAAAAAAACTTGTCGAGTGGTCAGATCAAGATATTGTTGATGTGATCCTGACAACCGGTGGAACCGGGTTTACTCCCCGCGATATCACCCCTGAAGCCACCCAGCAGGTCGTACAGCGGATGGCACCCGGATTAGCTGAAGCAATGCGGGCGCAAAGCCTCAAAATCACGCCCCATGCCATGTTATCTCGGGGAATTGCTGGGATCCGCGGCCGAACCTTAATCATTAACCTACCTGGCAGCCCGAAGGCCGCCCAAGAAAATTTGGCGGTCGTAATACCGGTGTTACCCCATGCGGTCCAATTATTGCATAATGATGCTGACGCCGAAGCAGGGCATCGCCTTAAAACCAAATAGCTTTCAATACTGAGAAGATTGAGCTAGTTTGTTGCCTGAGAATAAACTTATATGCTACAATATTTTTGTTGACGGAAGAGCCGGAATTATTAATTCAATTCTCTGGAGGAACACATATGGATGATAAAAGTTTCTCTACCCTACATCTAGGATGCAAATGATCAGTCATGGTGTAGACTCTTGT
>CAYVQU010000199.1:0-8924 GCA_964453155.1 uncultured Anaerolineales bacterium
TTCTTACTGCTCCATGCTCTTCTCGGAGCAGCTTCAGTTACCGGAAACTAAAATAGATCGCAATTTGATATAAACCAAGCAGGTGGCTTCGATGTCGAAGCCCCTGCTTGGTTTATATTGACATTCTTTGCTGGGGTGGTTATACTTACTTTGTAAATCCAATAAACTAACTAAGTTAACCATGCTAAAGTCTAACCAAGAAAGAAGTCGCAGTCATAACCGCCGGTTGGTCCTAACCACGATTTACAATCAGGGTGAAATCAGCCGAGTAGCTGTTGCCAGGCATACTGGTCTAACCCGTACCACGGTTTCGCAAATCGTAGCTGAGTTTTTGGCCGCGGGAATCTGCATTGAACTCGGTCAATCCCCTTCTACTGGTGGAAAACGGGCTACATTGTTAGCCATCGCTGAAAATTCTCGGAATATTGTGGGGTTAGACTTGGCTGCCAGTGAATTCCGGGGAGCGTTGATCAATTTGCGGGGGGAGATCATCCATCGTGAGCAAATCCCTATTGATAATCGGGATGGCGAGGCGGCTCTGGCTCAAGTCTATGCGTTGGTCCAAACGCTAATAAACCAGGCCCAAGTTCCAATTATCGGCATTGGCGTCGGGGCCCCCGGCTTGATGGAGCCTGGCGCGGGGATTGTTCGACAAGCCATTAACCTGAATTGGCGCAGTCTGGCGCTCAAAGATCTGCTCCAAGAGAAATTCCAACTGCCAGTCCATATCGCCAATGATTGCCAGGTCGCGGCCTTAGGCGAATATATGTTCAATCCCCCTGCTAATACCGATAATCTCATTTTGATCAAGGCTGGGGTGGGCATCGGGGCGGGGATTGTCATTGGTGGTTATTTGTTTTTCGGAGATAATGCCGGCGCGGGTGAGATTGGCCATATTCAAGTCGTCGAAAATGGGGCGCAATGCCGTTGTGGCAATTATGGCTGTTTAGAAACTGTATTGAACAACCAGGTTGTGATCCAGCAGGCCCAAAAGTTTTGGGACGAAAGGGATGCAGTGCAGTCTGGGGCGCGCCCTGAAACAATAACCGACCTTGTAAACGCGGTTCAATCAGGAAATTTAGAAGGGGACGTGTTGATTGGGGCGGGTGCCCTGGCCCTGGGGAAAATCGCCGCGCATTTGATCGGCGCGTTTAACATTAACCACCTTCGTCTCGCAGGTGATTTATCACAGTTCGGATCTGCTCTAGTTGATCCGGTGCACCACCGGGTGCAGCAATCGGCCCTGCGCCGGCTGGCGCTGCCTACGCAAGTCAGCATCTCTCCGCTCGGAGACGATATTGTCGTCCTAGGGGCGGCCAGCCTGATCCTCAAAAATGAATTCGGTCTTTTTTAACTTATGTTAGGAGTTTCTATGCCTACCCCCATCGAACCAAAATTAATTCCCCCGCTCGATCCAGCCTTTCGTCCGGCTTCGCTATACAATCGTTTTTTTCAGGCTGCAGTGGCCGAAGTTGGCGTTCCGTTGCTGATCGCCCTGGAGCGCAGCCCGGAGGCCATTTCTCACTTTGAGACCCTGGTTTTCCCCGCCGGTCATCCCCGCTTTGAGGACAACTTCTTCTATGTCGAACGAATTGTCAAGTTTTTACTCTGGCAGCGCGGCGGGTATAAACTTTATATTGGCGGACCGCGCGCCATTGGTGAGCATCTCCAGGCTATTTACGCCCCCGATGGTGACCGCCAATTTGATTATCACTTCCTGACTGATCGAGTTTATGAGCAGCCGTTCACCATCGTGCCCTGTGACGTTTCTGAGGTGCCCGCCGCTAACGAAGTCGGCCAACCCCTTGGTCGTCATCTGGACGGTTATCGCATCGGCTTCGACCTGGGGGCTTCCGACCGCAAAGTCAGCGCAGTTATCGATGGTGAGGCCATTTACAGCGAAGAGGTTGTCTGGGAGCCGAAAAAAGCCACCGACCCCAACTATCATTACCGTGAAATCATGACGGCTTTGAATACGGCCGCGTCCAAGATGCCGCGGGTCGACGCTATTGGGGGCAGCTCAGCGGGCATATATATTGATAACCGGCCAAAAGTGGCTTCTCTCTATCGCGGCATTCCTCTCGAGCAATATGACGAGATCAGCACCATGTTCTTGCGGATTCGAGACGAGTGGGGGGTGCCAATGGAAGTGATCAATGATGGCGATGTCACTGCCTTGGCGGGTTCGATGTCGTTAGGCGAAAATGGGGTGTTAGGGATCGCCATGGGATCCAGCGAAGCCACTGGCTATGTTGATCCCCAAGGCAATATTATGGGCTGGCTCAATGAGTTGGCTTTCTGCCCCGTCGACTACGGCCCGAATGCGACCCAGGAAGAATGGTCTGGTGATTTCGGGGTGGGGGCCCGTTATTTCTCCCAGCAGTGTGTTTTCCGGTTGGCGCCCAAGGTCGGGATCAACCTCCCCGAAGGGGTTACCAATGCCGCCAAGCTCAAATTTGTCCAGGAGAAATTGGAAGCCGGACACCCCGGTGCCCAGCAAATTTGGGAAACAATGGGTATTTACTTGGGGTACGCCTTGGCTCATTACGCAGATTTTTACGATGTCCAGCACGTTCTGATTCTGGGGCGCTGCACCTCCGGCCGCGGCGGCGATTTAATCTTGGCCGGAGCCAACCAGGTTCTCCAGGCTGAATTCCCGGAGCTGGCAACCCGCCTCAGTGTCCAGTTGCCCGATGAGAAAAGTCGCCGAGTCGGTCAGTCGATTGCCGCAGCCAGTTTACCCGCACTTTAAGTTTATTTCTCTAGCCGGATGGATAGTAAATATCCTGTCCATCCGGTTTGATTTACGTATGAAAAGAGCCAAAGATGAAATTCCATCAAAAATCCGCTGAAATCTTTATTCCCGCTGAAATTCCGGTTGAAGACGCGCTGGCGCGCACGACCCATCTGTGCCTGGCCGCGCACCAGGATGATATTGAGATCATGGCCGCCGCGCCGATCATTGCATGTTTCCAACAGCCCGATAAGTGGTTTACGGGGGTAGTCGTAACGGATGGGCGCGGCTCACCTCGGGCGGGTATTTATGGACATTTCACCGACGAAGAAATGCGACTGGTGCGCTACAAGGAGCAGCGCAAAGCTGCTTATGTTGGCGAGTATGCGGCCCAGGTGCTGCTCGATTTCCCCAGCAAAATCATCAAAGATGCCACCGAGCCCGGCCCGGTTGCAGATATGGTTGGCTTGCTTACAGCAACCCGCCCCGCGGTTGTCTACACCCATAACCTGACAGACAAACACGATACCCATGTCGCGGTCGCCTTGCGGGTGCTCGCTGCGATTCGAGCAATGCCTGCCGCGCACCGCCCGGCCAAACTTTATGGCTGTGAAGTCTGGCGTGATCTCGATTGGATGTTAGACCAAGACAAGGTTAGTTTTGATACTTCTGCCCACGAAAGTTTGCAAATGGCCTTAATCGGTGTTTTCGATTCTCAGATTGCTGGCGGAAAACGCTACGATTTAGCCACGATGGGCCGCCGCCGGGCCAATGCAACTTATGCCGAATCGCATGGAGTCGATACCTCTACGGGGGTCACTTATGGCATGGATCTGACGCCGTTGATTGCGGATCCCGAAAAAGATTATTTCGATTACGTCCAGGATTATGTTTCTCGTTTTGCGGCGGATATCGACAACCGCTTGCGGAAGTTTAGTCCTTGAGAAAATTTGGTGGGGGGGTAAGGTAATTGCTGTTGGTACCCATATTGAAATTTAGAAACCGGGCCGTCGTTCTAGTACCGACCACGGCCCGGTTTGATTCACTCTCTGTATTTGGGTGTATATTAATATTTGGTATAAAACTTAAAAATTTGGCACAATAACCAAAATATTTGACTTAAGAACAAATTAATGCTATTATCTCGGTGCAAGGAGCTGAGTTTATGAGCCAAATTCCCCAAAAATGTCCCAGTTGTTCAGCCGCGTTGAAAGTAACCCAACTAACCTGTGTTTCCTGCGGAACCGGAGTCGTCGGCAGTTTCGAACTCTCCGCCTTCGACCGGCTTTCGCTGGACAGCCTGCACTTTCTTGAGATTTTCGTCCGCAACCGCGGGAACGTCAAAGAAATGGCCCGTGAAACCGGTGAATCCTACTGGGCCATCCGCCGCCAGTTAGACGAAGTGATTTCAGAAATGGGTTTCGACGCCGAAGCCCCTTCCCAAACCGATCTTGCTACCCAGCGCCAGGAGATATTAGCCCAACTGCGGGATGGAGAGATCGATGTTGAAGACGCGAAAAAATTACTCACCCAGTTGGGAGATTAAGAAAACGTGAAGCGTGATACATGAACCATGAATGGCCGCTCTCATTTACCATTCGCAATTCAAAATTCACCATTCACAATTAGCAAGGAGTATCAAAATGGATTTTAGTCAAGAACGCACCATGATATTAGAAATGATCGCCACTGGCAAAATCACGGTTGAAGAAGGTGAAGAATTAATCAAGGCCCTGAATGCCAGCGGCCGAAAAACAAAAACATCCCCGGCTTTCTCAGAGCCGGCAATACCCGTGCCACCCGTCCCGCCAGTGCCGCCAGTGCCGCCCGTTCCCCCGCTGAAACCGCTGCCTCCCTTACCACCCTTACCGCCAACGCCTACCCTGGCCGGTTATAGTCCTGCGGATAGCGAAGATTTAGCCGCGGCCCTCAAAGCGGCCGGGATCGACCGCCTGACGCGCAGTGACCTTCAAGAAATTACCACCCATAACCTGACCCCTGAATTTGTGCGCGAAATTACTGCGCTGGGGTTGCAGCCTTACGGTATCGGCCAGTGGATCGAACTCCGGATTCACGGCGTCACGCCCCACTATGTCCGCGAACTCCGGGAGGCCGGGGTCTCCGACTTGGAAGTCAGCAATCTCGTGGAACTAAAAATTCACGATGTTTCTCCCAAGTTTGTGGCCGAAATGCAAGCTTTAGGCTATGACGGCTTAGAATTCCACGATCTGGTTGAGCTGGGCATCCATGATGTTTCACCCCAATACGTCCAGGAGGTCAAAGAACTGGGTTTAGATGATGTGACAATCTCACAACTGGTGGAACTGGCAATCCATGATATCCGGCCGGGATATTTAAAAGAGATGCGAGAACTCGGGTTTGAATTAATGTTCGGGCAGGTCATCGAATTTGGAATCCATAATGTTTCAACTCGGTTTGTGAAAGAAATCAAAGAATTAGGCTACGATCTCACCCCCGAAGATATGGTCGAACTATCCATCCACAATATCCGCCCCAAATATGTGCGTGAAATTCGAGAAATGGGTTATGATGATCTCCCGGTTGAAATGCTGGTCGAACTCGGGATCCACCATGTCACTCCCCGCTTTATTCAGGAGACGCGGACTGCGTTTGGTGATGATTTCCCCCTGGAGCAGATCATCGAGATGCGCATCAATGGGGATAGCGTAAAAGAGTATCTGGCTTTCAAAGCAGCCGGAATTCAAGTAGACGAGGATTAATTAACTGGTAAATCCCTGGTGTTGAGGAGAATTGCCGTTTATCGGATCCCCCTCAACTTCAGGTTGCAACTCGGTTAATGCGGTGCAGCCAATTTCATTCGTTTTATCTCAAAACACAAACTGCACCGCACAATACCGCCAAGCCCCCACCGGTCTAGGCAGCCGGTGGGGGCTTGGCTTAGATCAAAAGACCTTCCAGGTTTTCAAAAACCTGGAAGGTCTCTTTGCTATTTATCGACTGGGATCGCTTCCAACTCTTCCACCAACCCCTTGATGACATCAAACCCACCCTGCCAGAAATCGGCTTGGGTGATGTCCAGACCGGCTTCGGCGCAGATGTCAACGGGCGAAGCCGAGCCACCGGCCTCCAAAATCTTGATGTAGCGCGGCTTGAAGCTTTCGCCTTCTTCTTTATATTGCTTATAGAGCGAGAGCACCAGCAGTTGACCGAAACTGTAAGCGTACACGTAGAACGGGACGTGTAAGAAGTGGGGGATCGAGACCCATTCCCACTTAAATTCGTCGCTCAACTCGACCGCGTCACCAAACTGCTTTTTCATATTTTCGACGTAGGCCTCAGAGATTTGATCGACAGTGGCTCCTTCAGCGACCAGGTCATGGGCGGTGACCTCGAACATGGCGAAGAAGATTTGGCGCATGATGGTGGCGTAGGCATCATCGACCTGGCGGAAGAGAATGTCGCGGCGAACCGCAGGATCGTCTTCAAGTTCGAGCAGGCGGTCGACCAGCAGCATTTCAGCGAAGGTCGAGGCGTTCTCGGCCATCGGCAGTGCCGAGTGGAAGGTGAAGACATTGTGATCGAAGGCCAGCATGGCATGGATCGCGTGCCCGAGTTCGTGAGCCAGGGTCGCCACATCATCGGCCTTGCCCTGGTAATTAACCTTGACATACGGGGTGTGACCGGGAACGATGGAGGCGCAGAACGCCCCGTCCTGCTTACCTTTGCGGACCTCGCTGTCGATGTGATCGGCCTCGAAAACCTGCTTGGCGAGTTCGGCGATGCGGGGGGTGAAATCAGCGAAGGCTTCTAAAGTTAGTTTGACGCCTTCATCAAAGGTGTAGGTCTTGTCGGACTCGGCCACGGGGGCGTAAATATCGTAGCGGCGCAATTTGTCGACGCCCAGCCATTTGGCTTTCAGCTTAAAATAGCGCTGGAAGATATCGGCATTGTCACCGCAGACCTGTAGGAGGGTATCTACAACCTCGTCGGGGAGATCGTTAACCAGATTGCGGGCCGAGATCGGGGCTTTATAGCCGCGCAATTCAAGGTTTTCGGCGCGCCAGTCGCGGATCAGGGTCTGGTACATCTGCCCGAGAATAGGGCCGTCATCGCCGTAGACCCGGTAAAGTTCCTGATAAGCGGCCGCGCGATGATCGGGATTGGAACTGCGGGCCAAGACCATCAACTGGCCGCGGGTCATCTCCTGTTCTTCGCCATCGACCTCCACTTTAAAAACATACCGATTGGTGATCGCATCGTACAAGGTCACCAAAGCGCTGATGCCGTTGACGTCCTTGATGTTGATGATCTTTTCTTCGGCCTCGGTTAATGTAAACGGTTTGAAATGGCGCATCTCTTCGAGCCAGTAGCGGTAACCGTCGGAGCGAGACATTAATTCTGCCGCCTTGTCGGCGTCCAATTCTTTCCACCATAAAGAGAAGAACATGGTCAGATTTTGCATCTTGGCCATGAACTGCTGGACCTTGGCATATAGGGCCTGGGCATCCTGACTTTGCGTATCAGCCGCAAACCATAGACCCGGATACGAAGCCAGGGTGTAGGCCAGCAGCGAGGCGGACTCCATATCTTTGATGGCATCCATGAACTCCTCGAAGTCGATATCGGCGGTTAGTTTTTCGCGATAAGCTTCGAAATTGTTGGCCTTCTGCTCAAGGTCTTCAAAGGCGGCCTTGATTTCCGGTCCATCGTGAGATGGGAACAGATCAGCCAGGCTCCAGGGGGAAAGTTGGTATTCGGTCATTGTTTTTCCTTTATTATTGCGAATGATGCGTATAGGCGAGTTTTGCGAATAGCACAAAACCATCCGCGTTATTTATCTAGTCGCTCAAAATTTTCAATTCGATTGTAAAAAAATCCAGGTGGGATTATACCCGATAGAAATACCCCCAAAGATTAAGGTAAGTTCAAAAATAATGTAGGGGCGGGTTTCAAACCCACCCCTACCAATGGTTATACGTTAAACCGAACGTGCATGATATCCCCATCCTGCACCAGGTATTCTTTGCCCTCCAACCGTAATTTTCCTTTGGAACGCGCCGCCGACATGCTGCCCAGCGAAACCAGTTCCTGGTAAGGAATTACTTCGGCGCGAATGAACCCTTTTTGCAGATCGCTGTGGATCACTCCCGCGGCTTCGGGAGCCACCGCGCCCTGACGCACCGTCCAGGCTCGGACTTCATCTTCGCCGACAGTGAAGAAGGATTGCAGGTTCATCAGGGCGTAGGAGTTGCGGATCATGCGGTTCAAGCTGGGTTCCGCGATGTCAAACTCAGCCATGAAGAGTTGGGCATCATCGGGCGGCAGTTGCGCAATTTCCATTTCCAGTTGCCCTTGCAGGGATACCACGCAGACCTGACAGGGGTAGTCGATCGCCGGGGCGGTTTGATCTTCACCCAAATTGAGGACGATCAGCAAATCTTTACTGGAAAGAAATCCATAACCGGAGATGGTTTTCAATTCGTCCAGCGTAAATTCAAATTCCCGCAGCGGCTTTTCAGCTGAGAGGTGGGCCATCAAGCGTTCGAACAATTCGCGTTCACGCTCGATCTCACCTTTGTCGCGGGCGTTGCGCATTTTTTCTTCGGCCAGGCGTTCCAATTTCCGCTCGACGATGATCAGATCATTGATGATAAACTCGCCTTCCATCGCATCGACATCCCGTTGGGGATCGACCGAACTGGCCGCATGGGGGACACTGTCATCTTCAAAGACGCGAACCACATGGATAAACCCGTCCATTTGGGAGAGTTGGGTCAGCAACGGGCCAGAGATATTGCCACTCGCCGAACCCTCTAAGCCGGCGATGTCGGCGTAGGTGACCTTAGCATAAGTCGTCTTTTTGGGATGGAACAAACCAGAAAGCTCATCAATGCGCGGATCGGGAACGTTCACCACCGCGGTGTGAACTTCAAAGCGGCCGCCGCTCATCGACACCGGACGATCGCCGCGGGTCAGGGCGTTGAAAACTGTCGTTTTTCCAGATTGGGGTAAACCGATAATACCTAATTTCATCTTACAATTCCTATATAAACACACAAAAGTAGGGGCGACGTCTCGTCGCCCCTACCAATTTGACACACAAGGGGGGATTTTACCGCGAATTTTTTCCTTGACAATACTGCAAAGCCGGAATTTCAGGGCAAACGCATCTTAGGTCTAGACAAGTGAGTTGAAGCTCGAGATGATT
>CAYVQU010000200.1:0-8849 GCA_964453155.1 uncultured Anaerolineales bacterium
CGATTAGTTCAGCCGTCTCAAAATGGGAAGTTATTTTTGCACGCCTCCATAGAGATTTAACAGTGGAACCGTGTTGCTGCGAGCAACACGGTTCCTTTTTTTAATGAGAGGATGTTTCAACTTCTGGCGTACTCTGTGCAGAAGAGAATTACATTGCATCAACAGCTTTGGTAAACACCTGCCCCAATCGCTCAATACCCGTTTCAATTTGTTCTGGCGTTGCATTAGAGAAGTTCATACGGAGGGTATTTTCGCCGCCGCCATTGGGGAAGAAAGACTCACCCGGAACGTAGGCCACTTTTAATTTGACGGCTTCTTTGAAGAGTTCTTTGGCATTCAATCCTTTGGGCAGCGTCACCCACAGGAACATACCACCCTCTGGTTTCGTCCAAGTTACTTCTTTAGGAAAATGTTCTTCCATCGCGGCTAACATGACGTCGCGCCGTTCGCCATAAGTCTGACGAATCAAGCGAATATGCTGGTCCAAGAAACCACTGTGAGCCACCTGATGGGCCACCAACTGATTAAACGTGGAAGTGTGCAGATCAGCACCCTGTTTCGTCAGGACAATCTTTGAGATGACCGATTTCGGCGCGACGATCCAGGCCAGCCGAATACCGGGCGCCAACGTTTTCGAAAATGTGCTCAAATAGATCACGTTGCCGGGATGCGGATTGTTACATTTCTCCTGATATTGAATGTCCAAGACCAAAACAGGCGGCAGATGCTCTCCTTCATAGCGAAGTTGGCCATAAGGGTCATCTTCAACGATGGGGACGCCGTAACGGTCCGCCAACTCAACCAGTTGATGGCGGCGTTCCAGTGGGAGCGTAACCCCCATTGGGTTCTGGAAATTCGGGAGAACATAGATGAACTTGGGCCCCGAGCGGAGGGCATTTTCCAGGGCATCGGTTTTCATCCCATATTCGTCAGATGGGACGGTGACATATTCGGGCCCATAGGTATTCCAGGCCTGGAGCGCGCCCAGATAAGTCGGGGCTTCTACCAAAATCCGGTCACCAGGATTGATAAGGATTTTCCCTAACAAGTCCAGGGCTTGCTGCGACCCAGAAGTGATCTGGATGTTTTCGATCTCAACTTCGATTCCGTAGCGGCTCGAATGCCGGGCAATCATCTCTCGTAACGGCAGATACCCCTCGGTGGTACTGTATTGCAAGGCTTGTGAACCCACTTCGCTCAAAACCACATCACAAGCATCTCGAAACTCATCCACAGGGAAAACTTCTGGAGCCGGCAACCCCCCGGCAAATGAAATCAATCCCGGTTCCTGGGTGAGTTTTAACAGTTCGCGAATCGCGGAACTGCCCATGCTCTTCGTGCGCTGGGCGTAACGATGTTCCCAAGGTGTTTGCATAAAATCATCTCCTTTGTAAAATGATTAATGATCAACCAATTGAACCAAATAGCTTGAACGCTGAAAAAATAAACCGGTACAATGGATGTACCGGTTTTATCTAACTACAATTTCGGAAACCGCCGCAGGACGGTAGCCGCAGTGGGAATGGTGACCCGATCTCCTGACGCCAACTCTGCGGGGGCTTTGTTGGCCTTCTTGGGCGCACCCTGGTAGATGAAAATGGGGGTACCAGCCTTGGCAAATTTGAGATTAACAAAAGCCTGCCCGAGGAGATAGCCGTCCTTATCTGCGGCGCAGCTAGTGACTTCGCCGATCACCCGACCCCGCTTGTCCATGACCGGGTCACCCTGGTGGGCCATGCGGACCCCAGTTTCATTGAAACGGAAACGAACGACCACACCTTTACGCTTGGTCTCTCTCACCAAAAACGCCTCCCGGCCGATGAACCAAGGTTTATAGGTTTTAACGTAAGACCCAAACGCGGCTTCGGCTACTCCCAAATTCAAAGCGCCGCCCATTTCATGCCCGTAGAGCGGCAAACCAGCCTCGGTGCGCAGGGAATCGCGGGCCCCCAAGCCAATCGGCTTGATGCCAAAGGGTTCGCCAACTTCCAATAATTTCTTGAACAAATCACTGGCTAGATCGGGATGGACGAAGAGTTCAAAAGCCATCTTTTCGCCGGTGTATCCGGTACGGGAAACCACCAGATCAAATCCACCGACTTGGGCTTCACACAACTCAGTGCGCTTGATCCGCATAATCTTATTACGGTTTTCGTCATCAACACCCAAAGCCAAGAGAATAGCGCGGGAGCGAGGACCTTGGAGCGCCAGGTCAACCCGCATATCGGGGCCAGCCTGTGAATCCCGCAGGTTCCGCAAGGTCACGTTGCGGCCATAGGCTCGAGTCCAGGGCCGGGCGTTATCAACTATCACTTTGCCATCCCGGACGGCGGACAGCCAGGCCCAATCTTTATCATCGTTGGAAGCGTTGACCACAACCAGATATTTCTCAGCACCGCGGCGATAAACCAATAAATCATCGATCACATTGGCATCGGGATCCAGGAAATGCGTATACAGCGACTGCCCGATGGCCAAGGAACTGATGTCATTCGAACATACGCTGTCCAGGAAAACGCCGGCATCAGGGCCTTCGGCTTGATAGACGCCCATGTGAGCCACATCGAACAATCCGGCCGCGGTGCGGACGGCTAGATGTTCTTCCATCACGGAACCATAGCGGACGGGCATTTCCCAGCCCGCAAAGGGAACCATTTTGGCCCCCAATCCGACATGCAGATCGTAGATGGGGGTGCGCTGGAGATGTTTTTCGGTTTCATTCCAGTCAAATTCGTGCAATGGATCACTGGACCCGGCAGGGATTCCCACAAAATAAGGTTTCGCGGCTCCCACAGGATCGCCATCCAACGCTGCTGCTGGACTTTCAGCAGATGGCCGGACCCAAACGGGACCCGGCACCTTACGGAGTAAGTCGTCATCGACTTTGACAAAGCCATCTGAGAGATCACGCAGCCATTCGGCGGTTAAACCGGCCTTTTCAGCAGCAATGCTTAGCTTAAATTCGGTGACGTTGGCACAAGTCAGGGTGCCGTCGACCACACCTTCTGGGGTAGAAATTGTGGTCGACTGGCTTTGCCCTGCCGAGAGGGCTTCGACATCACTACTTACCACAACATTCAAAAATTCACGAACTTTTTCACCGCCGATATCAAAGGCGACTCGTTCGCCAAAATAAGCCTCATCCTGATAGTAGAAATGAGGATATCCCGTTTCGGTCGGTTCAAAATCAATCCCCGCTGCCAGGGCCAGATCGCGAACTTGCTGTTTGGCAGCTTGGAAAGTCGAGAAATCGACCTTCGCGCGCAAAGCTTTCCCTTGATAGTAGGGGGTGGTTGCTAAGAGGATATCTGCAATCGCATCGGCTAAGTCAGAACTTTCTTTCTCAGTGAAACCCCGTTGAGTGACCCAGTGCATCCCCATCCGGACGCCGGAAGGCCGCAGCGCTGATCGATCGCCTGGAATGGTGTTGCGGTTGGTCACGACTCCAGCGAGATCCAATATGCGAGCCGCGATATCACCACCCAGGGTGGCTCCATCAGGACCGGTCACTGATTTACAATCCAGGTTCATCAGATGGGAGTCCGTGCCTGCAAAAGCGATCTTTAAGCCGCGTGCTTCGAGACGATTGGTCATCGCCGCGCAGTTTTTGATCACCTGGGCCTGAAGTTGTTTGAATTGGGCAGTTTGGGCCAGTTTAAAGGCAGTCGCCATCGCGGCAAACACGTTGACATGGGGGCCGCCCTGCTCACCGGGGAAAACGGCCCGGTCAAGTCGGCGGCCTAACAGGCGGTGCGGAGTCATGATGACAGCCCCCCGCGGACCACACAAGGATTTATGGGTCGTAAAGGTGATCACATCAGCATAACCCACCGGAGAGGGATATTCACCCGCCGCGACCAATCCAGCCACATGGGCAATATCAGCAAAAAGATAAGCTCCGACTTTGTCGGCGATCTCTCGGAACCGGGCAAAATCCAATTTCCAGGGATAGGAGGAAATCCCGGCAATGATCATTTTTGGCTGGTGTTCTAAAGCCAGGGCTTCCACGTCATCGTAATTAATTTTTTCGGTTTTAGGATCAACCGAGTAGGAAATAATATTGAAGTATTTCCCAGAGCGATTGACGGGCGAGCCATGAGACAGATGTCCGCCGTGAAGCAAATCCATGCCCATCACAGTGTCGCCAGGCTGGACCAGGGCATGATATACCGCATTATTCGCCGGACCTCCAGAAAGAGCCTGAACATTGACATAGAGATCGTCGGCAGTGACACCATTCGCTGCAAAAGTTTCTGCACAGCGGCGACGGGCCAGGGCTTCGACGGTGTCGGCATATTCAACGCCTTTGTAGTAGCGGGGATCCGAGTAGCGGCGGTATTCAGCGAGACGGTTGTCGTAATCAAATATCTCGTCTTCGGTCAGCCAGCGGGAGTCTTCGGGGGGATAACCTTCAGCATAAATGTTATGGAAAGCCGTTGCCAACGCTTCTCGAACCGCGAGGGGCGAAGTGCTCTCGCTGGGGATCATTATTAACTTGCGATACTGACGTTCGGCTTCAATTTCGGTGAGTTCAAACAGTTTAGGGTCTAGGTCTTTCAATTCCCCACGGAAGAGAAAGTCGGCCATGGTTTGCTCCTTGAATAAGAGTCACACAATCAGCGACTCAGGGTCTTCTCGACATCGCTGATTGGCTCTAAATTTATTTGTCAGACAACTTGATTTTAGTATTGGATAGGGCGATGGTCAAGTTACAAAAGGCTTAAGATGATCACTAAAGGAATGCTGTTCCTGCAGAGAACGGAATTCCTGTTCTTAAATCTTTCCCAGGCCGCGTAACACCCGCTCTGGCGTCAGGGGGAAATCATCGAACCAAACGCCGGTGGCTTGATAAATGGCGGCGGTGATGGCCGGAGTTAGAGGGATGTAGGGCATTTCGCCCATGCCGCGGGCGCCCCACGGGCCATTGGGGTCGGGAAATTCGAGGATAACGGTTTCGACTTTATCGGGAACATCCAATACAGTCGGGATGAGGTAGGTTGAAAGCTGGGGTGTGAGAACATAGCCATCTTTCTGGATGAAATTTTCCATAATAGCATATCCGGCCGCTTGAACAACCGCGCCTTCGGTTTGCCCTTCGACCTGCTGGGGATTGATGGCTTTACCGACATCATTGGCCGAGATAACATCGACGATGCGGACAAAGCCGGTTTCGGTGTCGACTTCAACTTCCACGGCCTGAGCTACATAACCATAGGCGAAATTGGGGGTTGATTCGCCGGTTTCAGGGTCGAGGGCGGTGGTCTTGGGAGCTAAATATTTGTAGGTGGCAATCGCGGGGCGTTCTTCATCATTCCATTTTTCTAGGGCTTTATCGACTGCGCCCTGGACGGAATTCCCCGACATGTAGGTCATCCGCGAAGCAGAAACACTGCCCGCATTGCCGCTGGTGGCCGTATCGGAAAAATCCCATTCGATCTGTTCTACCGGGATCCCTAAAGCTTCGGCCGTCATCTGAACAATGGCTTGATGGGTTCCCTGCCCCACTTCGGCCGCGGCGTGGCGGATGACGGCGCGCTCAACTTCGGCCCCGCCGTGGAGTTCAACTGTTGCAGTACAATTCTCCTGATAGCCGAAGGAGAAGCCAATATTCTTAAAACCGCAGGCAAATCCAAGACCGCGCCGAACTGGAGACTGGGGACTGGAGACTGATGACTGTCTCCCATCGGGCCACTGGGCCACCCGGGCGCATTCCTCGACGACCTGGGGCATACTGACGCCCTCCGGCATCGGCGTGCCAACCGAAAGGAGTGAACCGTCTCGCAAGATGTTTTTCATGCGAATTTCGACCGGGTCCAGGTTGAGGGCGGCGGCAAGTTTGTTCATCTGCTGTTCGGCGGCAAAGGCCCCCTGGGGGCCCCCAAAGCCCCTGAAGGCGCCGCCGGGGACATGGTTGGTGTAGACGGCGTAGGAATCGACTTTAACCGCCGGGATTTCGTAGGGACCGGTACACATCAGGGTCGCATTTCCGAGAACTTTCGGGGAGGTGTAGATATAGGCTCCGGCATCGGCCACGACTTCGACTTCGGCGGCGAGCAGATTTCCTTCGATATCCGCGCCCCAGCGGGTTTTGATGAAATAGGCATGGCGCTTGTGATGGCCGATGATCGATTCTTCACGGCTCCAGATGGTTTTGACCGGGCGATTTGTGCCTCGCTGGTGGAGTTTATAGGCCGCCAGTGCCAATACGATCTGGATCGACATATCTTCACGACCACCAAAGGCACCCCCGATGACGGGGTAGATCACACGCACCTGCTCCAGGGGTAAACCAAGGGCGTGGGCAATTTGCTCCTGATCTTCGTGAGTCCATTGGCCCGCGACTTCGACGGTGACGCGGCCTTCGTCATCAATGTAGGCCAAACCGGCTTCGGGCTGGAGATAGGCGTGCTCCTGCATCGGGGTTTCGTATTCCCCTTCAATGATGACATCGCATTTTTCAAAGGCGACATCTATATCAGCCTTGCGAATCTTCAGGTGGGAGATTATATTTGTGCCGCGGTCGGGGTGCAGGAGATCGGCTTCGGGTTGGCGAGCCGCTCGGGGATCGGTGACTACCGGTAAATCCTGGTAATCAACGGCGATTAATTTTAAAGCTTGAGCCGCAATTTTCGGGCTCTCCGCAACGACAACGGCAACCTGATCCCCCACAAACCGAACCCGATCAGCGTAGGGTTTATCTGAGCCCGGTCCACAGAGCACGGGTTGGTCATTTTCCCCTAAACCATACTCATTTACCGGCACATCTTTAGCCGTATAAACCGCGATCACACCTTCCAGCGCTTCGGCCGCGGCAGTATCAATACTTTTTACGATCGCATGCGGCCGGTGAGCAAATAATATTTTAAGATAAGCCTGGTTGGGTTTATTGATGTCGCCGGGGTAGAGGGCTTCACCGGTGACTTTGTCTTTGACATCGAGACGGGTGAGGGATTTTCCGATGGATTGGGTCATGGGGGATTCCAGTTGTCAGTAATCGGTTAGCAGTGATCAGTCTCAAATACGGATTACTGCTCACTGTTTACGAACTCTATCTTGCTCAAGTTTGAGTATGCGGCGCAGGATGGCGATCGAAGTCGCATACGTGGGGTCCATACCGAAATAGGAGAGGGTACTGGCCCCCAGGTTCTTGCCCTTACTCAGGGGAGTATCAGAGGCGTAATGTAGGATACCGAGATCGAAGGGGAGGCTATAGAGGTTGACGATTTCATCGCTGGGGTGCCGAGTGGGTCGAAACATCTCGTAGACGGCTGACAGATAGGGTCCGGCTTCCATTTCGATATCGGTGTAGCCTTCGCGGTAGAAAACGTCCATATAGTCGGCGTTTTGGAGGAAAGTGCCCTGAACAGTGACCGATTTCTGGTTATCGAGGACAGTGCCATAGACCAGATGGGGGGCGACATCCGCCGCGGTGAAAGCGTTTGGGTAAATATAGGTATTGCGAGAATGCTCGTCGTGAACAACACTGGGGATCATGACATCGCCAATGACAGCATTGAGGGTGGCCGCTTTCCCCAAAATATAAACACCTAAGATATCGCGGGCAAATTCCGAAACCTTTGAAAGGATGTTGTAGGCTCCCAACCCCAGGGGGTAGTCGATGTTGAGAATGACAGCGTCACTCTCGCACAGGCAGTTGGCGCCCAAATCGCATAAACGGGGGTCCATCCACTCGGGTTTAAGTTTGTTTAATTCTATGACCTGAACGTCGACATCGAAGAAATGTTCACTATCAACCCGGCGGATACCGATCATGCGTTCATAATCCACCCGGTCGGTGCGAGAAAGACCACCGGTCGTGGTTTGGAGATATTTTTTTAATAAATAGTAAAGGAAATTTTCTTGGCTGGACGGGACGTTGCGGGCTTGGATGTCGGTCCACTCTTGTAACAAATCCTGATCCCGCGTATTCTCTAGAAATTCCAACAATTTGCTGCGGTGCTGAAGGGCAAAACCTGATAGCAAGTTGACCAAACTATGAGGATTACTCGAAATAAAATAAACCGGCCGCCCATAAATATCGGGACAGGTTTGCTCAAGATGATCCCACCAAGCATGGGTGGCCCGCCGATATTCACTCAGCGAGCCGCTTAACAAGCGAACTTTGAATTTTTGCGATTGGGCCGCAATCTGTTCTAAAGTTGGGATGAACTCCGAACCCCAGATGGTTCTCAGGCGTTGTAAATCATCTGGTGACATTTGCAGGACGGCAGCCAAACTTTCGAAGACCTGATCGTCACTTTCAGCTTCGGCAATGGTGATAGACTGCGGTCGCTGTTGCAGCAATCGGTGCAGCTTCCGCCACTCAATTTGATAGGCGGTCAACAGTGGAACAACATCATCAATATCGGAGCGGCTGGCAATGATCACTGCGAGGGTGATGTCACCATCATAATAACAGCGCCGCCGCCGGGCCTTGGCCCGCACTTCCTCCCAGGCTTCGATATCCCCAACCCCTTCGCGTTCAAACACATTGGTGCTCTGCCCCAAAACAACCGTTTTAACCTGGGAAATACAATCGGGCAATCGTAACAGGCTGTATATAAAAGCCGACATATCTGGCGCGTTGTCACGCGCCCCCGGATGCAGCAGGGAGTTCATCCCGGAGTGGGCTTCCTCAAGGGTGCGAATTTGAACGTCGGAGGTTGAGCGCAGGAGAGAATAATACGTACGAGTATAAAGTTCGACTTCTTCGGAGGCGGTATTGGGGACAGTCCGTTCCATAAATAGATTATACTCGAAATGATGGTTTTTCTGGAAATGTCTGACAACTAAAGGGTGCATTTCAACTTGGGGGTGAGTTGTAGGCCAAATGCCACATTTTATCGAAA
>CAYVQU010000201.1:0-8811 GCA_964453155.1 uncultured Anaerolineales bacterium
CGATTCTTCCAGACCATTTCAAAAATGGGATCTTATTTTTGCACACCTCCTAATACTACTAATCCATACCCATGATAAATGAAAAATTCTCTCATTCCATCTGGCGTGTTGTAAAGACCCCGCCAGCTCCTGGCGCCTGGAATATGGCCGTCGATGAAGCTATCTTAACCGCCATCGGCCGCCAGGAAGTGCCGCCCACCCTCCGTTTATACTCCTGGCAGCCTGCGTGTCTATCTCTTGGCTATGCGCAACCATTCTCTGATGTAGATCAAGCGCGCGTCAGCCAACACGGCTGGGAGGTTGTCCGGCGGGTAACCGGGGGACGCGCCATCTTGCATACCGATGAGTTAACTTATTCCGTCTCCGCGCCGTATTCAGAACCCCGGTTGGCAGGCAGCGTCATCGAGAGTTACCGGCGATTGTCACAAGCGTTACTCACCGCACTCAATGCCCTGGCCCTCCCCGCCCAAGCTTTGCCGAATCAGTTAAATGAAACTGACAAGAAGAAACAAGACCCTGTTTGTTTTGAAGTGCCATCAAATTATGAAATTACGGTAGCTGGAAAAAAACTCATTGGAAGCGCTCAAGCCCGGAAAAAAGCGGGAATTCTGCAACACGGCACATTGCCGTTGGTAGGTGATTTGACCCGCATTACGCAAGCACTCATATTCGAGAACGAACGTGAACGCCAGCAAGCCGCTGACCGGTTATTGAACCGTGCGACAACGGTAAAAACCGCGATAAATCAAAATGTCTCCTGGGAAGCCGCGGCCGAGGCATTTATTCAGGCCTTTGCCGAAACCTTAAATCTAACATTTGAACCGGCCCCCCTCACACCAACAGAAATAACGCTGGCCGACCAGTTGGTTGCAGAAAAATACACCCATCCAAGTTGGAATGAGCGGATATAAGGGTTGTGCGGTTAGATCGATTGATTAAATTTAGTTGTTTATCCCCACAACATAGCAAAAGCCGGTTGATGAAAGTTATTCAACCGGCTTTTGTATTTAATTGAGAGCGGGTCTGAGAAATTTCAGTTCTCAGTTTCGGGCTGAACAAAAACTACGTCGGTGATATCGAGGGTTCTGAAGAGTCGAAATAGGTAGGCTTCGGCATTGACGCCGGCCAAATCCAAAATCCCATCTTCAAGGGCGGCTTTTTCGATTTCATCTTCGGCAACCTGACGGGCGGCAGTCTCTAAATGGATATCACCCTTGGTAAAAATACCTTTGTCCCGGTCATAGATATAGGATTTATCGTTATCCAAAGTGGCAATAAAAATTTCCGGTTCGGGTAACCGGGCATACAACACATCCCCTTCCCACCACAAGTCATCCACTTCCACTTTCGAAAGATCAATCCCCGCAATGACAATGCCGTGGGCCACAAATATCAACTCATCCCCAAACAAGAACTCCAATGACCCCTGTCCCCGATCGGCGGTGACAACTTTTTCAATCGAATACTGGATCGTTTCTAAGCGCGCTAAGGTTCTTACTTCCCGAATAACCGTGACCGGATCAGGCAAAACCGTCGGGGTGGGATTCATAAATTGATTAACCTGGGTTGCCAATCCACCCGTCATTTCGTTGACCGGCTGTAAAGCATTTTCCGTGGTATCCTTGACAGAGCCAACCATGCCCTGCACACTACTTACTACCGAATAGGCCAGCCAGCCCCCAATGGCTAATATGCCAATTACCAAAATCCAAGCTCTTGCTTCTTTCATTTCTAGCCTCACACATAATGAACGATATAAAACATTTGTGCTAATTCTACCATAGGGGCCACAGAGCTTCCCTAAGAAATCTGTAAGAACGCAAAAATGTCACTTGGTTTACTCACCCTTAATATCCACATCCCAGGATGCAGCTCTCTTAAAGAGAAACGATCGCGCCTAAAACCACTCATCACGCGGTTGCAGCGTGAATTTAATATTTCAGTAACCGAGTATGATCATCATGATATCTGGCAAAGCGCGTCGATTGCCTGCGCAATTGTGACCACTGACCGACGTCACACCCAACGATCGCTGCAAAGTGTAATCACATGGGTTGAAAACAAGTGGCCAGATGTAACAGTGATCACCGAGCAAATTGAAATCTTATAGGAGTTATGATGGACATGAAATTATCTGGCAGTCGCGCCCTGGTGTTAGGGGCCAGTCGGGGATTGGGATTTGCTACTGCCCGGGGATTAGCTCAAGAAGGGTGCGAGGTCGCCATCAATGGCCGTAATCAAAAAAAATTACAGGCCGCGGCCGATGAATTAGGGGCTGAAACCGGTCAAAAAATCGTACCGCTGCCCGGTGATGTAACTGATCCGAATTTGCCCCCCCAATTAATTGCTGAAACCATAAACAAATTGGGAGGCTTAGACTTACTCGTCACCAACGCGGGTGGGCCCCCAGCAGGGAGTTTTGAATCGTTTGAAGATACCACCTGGGATTTGGCCGTCGAGCTCTCGTTCCTAAGCCATGTCCGCATGATCCGGGCCGCCCTGCCAGTATTGCGAGATTCTTCGCGAGCAAGTGTCCTCACCATAACATCTTACTCGGTAAAGCAACCCATCCCCAATCTAATATTGTCGAACAGTATTCGGGCGGCAACGGTTGGGTTGACAAAATCCCTGGCGCTGGAATTAGGACCCGATGGTATTCGGTTTAACTCCATCTTACCAGGGTGGACCGAAACAGAGCGTGTAACAGAACTCATGGCATTTCGGGCCGAAGCGAATGGGAGCACCATCGAGGCAGAAATCGAAAAGCAAATGGCCATTTGTCCCTTGGGCCGGATGGCAACGCCCGAAGAATTTGCCAACGCGGCCATTTTCTTACTTTCACCGGCGGCCGGATATATCACTGGTGTTATGTTAACCGTCGATGGTGGTATGTATACCGGTACCTTATAGTTCGATAGTACTCTCTTCGGTCGATTTTTATTGACAAGCACTTTGATTGATGCTATTTTAAATTGGCACACCCTTTGAGGAAGTCCACGGGTAAGGGGCCAATGCTCCTGCATCATCACTATTCTCGACCTACCCAGCTTTCCAAGCGGTAGGTCGTTTTTTATTGGGGTAGATGTTTCATAAACAGTAACTCACAATTCAATATTTGAACGGAGGTTAGCATGTTTGGACCGGTTATTGATGTATCCAGTTGGCAGCGAGATATCAACGTCAGTAAAATGCTTGGCCAGGGAACTAAGGCGATGTATATTAAAGCTGGGGGTACCGACAAAAATAATGGTGCCAGTTACACCGATTGGCGGTTTCGCGAAAATGCAAAAAAGTTTAGCGAAAAAGTGCCGGTGGGCTATTATTACTTTTTCTATCCCCATTTCGATGGGGCCAAACAAGCCCGCTATTTTGTCAATTTACTAAACTCGGTAAAGTGGAATCTCCCCCCTGCGATCGATATCGAGCAAAACCCCCGCAATGTCAGCCAACGCCGCTTCCAACAAGAGATCAAGGACTTTGTCGGCTACGTTGAACGTAAACTCAATGTAAAATGTGTCATTTATACGCGGGCCATGTTTTGGAATTCGAATGTGGGTAACCCCTCCTGGGCGGGAGAACACAAACTGTGGTTAGCCCTCTATAACGAGCATATCGATCATCCTTGGGATGATAAACCCAACAGTCGGTTACGACCCCGTCCCTGGGATGACTGGTGGCTGTGGCAATATTCAGCCGACTCAAATGGGAAAGGCAAAGCTTTTGGCACCGCCACTTCGGGGATTGATATCAATCGCGTCAATATGAGCGAAGATGAATTCTATAAATTCGCCAAGTGGCAGCAGCCCGAGACCCCCATCGAAGTGGAAGAACCACCCGAGGAAGAAGAAAAACCGGAAGAGAAAGAACCCGAAAAGGAAGTCGGTGGCGTGATCATCAAGTACCCGCACAAGGGTTTCTTACGCGCCGGGTTTACGGCCTTGCGATTACGATCGACTCCCACCGTCAATCGCCAGGATAATATCGTGGGATCGATCCGCCGTGGGTATACGTTTACGGTTCATAAAGAACTAGAATTTGGCGATGACCTCTGGTGGTTGGTCGAACTCCCCAATCGACGGGTTGGTTGGGGTGCCCGGCGACTGCAAGGGGTGACGTTTTTGGAGTATGCGGATTAAAAGGATAAAAGCAATTATTCTGTTCCAGAATAATTGCTTTTTTTTCTGGGAAAGTTGAAGCTACATTTTCCATAAAACAGGAAACAAGGAATGATTTTACCCAAACCATATAAAGTAAACACAAAAAGGAGGCTCACATGAGCACAAAAGATCACGAACCCCAAAAGGGAGTAGCCACAATTCTAATGTTTGTGTTTATCGTACTGTCTTTTGTGTTGGTAAGTTTGGGGGTCACGGTTTTTCACCCTTTGGTTGCAATCTTTGGAGTAGGAACCATTTCTTTTAGTGGTACTTTATATTTAGCAAATTATCTCTCAGGTTCGAATGATCTAGATAAAGGGGAAATTAGAAAAGCATTGGCAACTGCGATAACGATGGTGTACTTTTCCTTATTGAGTGTCTCTCTATTTAGTAATGAAAATGTCACTTTAGCTGAAGTAGTTGACAAAGAATTGTTACAAACTGTAATAGATAAATATACGAATTTAATGTTGGGCGTCATTGGATTCTATTTTGGATCTCGAGGCGCAACTGAATTTGTGAAAGTTCTTAAATCTGGAGATAGTGAAGAATCTAAAGGGACTCAAACCGCGCTCTCAATCGAAGGCCCCGCTGAGATCATTGCAGGACAAGAAATTGAATTAAAGATTACGGGTGGAAATGCAAATACAACTTGGTCGGTCGATAAAGAGATCATAAGCTTGAATCCTACGAAAGGGGAAAAGGTTATTGCAACCGCAAATGATCAAATAACAGCGGAGGATAATGTCACCATCACTGCCACCCACGAAAAAGGTAAATCGGCAACCCACTCCTTGAAAGTCTCCCCAGGGGTAGGTTAAAAAAAGAAGTAGATGGGTAATCAATACTCATCTACTTTAAGGGATCCTCATAAAATGGAAGAAAACAATCACCATAAAGTTGATGATGTTATTCTAGTCGTTAAAGGGGCCGGGGTTCATAAAGCAGATGACACTCTCAGAACTTTTTTGAGGGGATTTTTGCCGGCAATAAAAAACATCGACCCGCGCGCAAAATTTCGGCAAAATAATGACCACGAAATATTTGGGCATTTCCCGAAATCTCCACACTCGCATAGTGACCATACCCATGCCCATGTTACTGAGATTCGGGTAACTCCTCCCCATCAAAAAGATCAGAGTAAACCAAGAACAATTTGGGTCAAAGAAATTTTTTGGGAAACTGAACTGGTACCATCAAGTCCCTGGCAAGCATTCTTCCGGGAATGGCGGATGGCTACTTTTGCACTCCACAACGATATTACGAATATTTTTCGAAAACGCTATTTAAATAAACTTACACAGATATTTGATAATTTTCGCGCCCAAACCAGCAAACTCATTCCCCTCCAGCGAGAAAGAAAACTAAGAAATCCGCGCCCCCAGCATAAGGTTTCGGAACCGAAAGAGATCAATTATTTGTTTTTTAGTTTTTTGTTAATGTATCTTTTCATTGGTTTTATTTTTCTATTTACTTTTTGGGGTAGTTTTGAACAACCATTGATCGAATCAAGCTGGAGTTGGGTTAGCGCTCTCAATCAAACTTCTCCTATTTTTCCAACCTTAATCGACATTTTCGTCATTCTCTTATTTGGAATTTCTATATCCTACCGCCCCGCAATTCTGGTTCAGAACAGGGCTAAACCCCATCGAAAAGAATTACCAAATTTGCAGAAATGGATCATGGTCTTATTAGGGGTGTCGTTCTTAATGTACACCCAACTTTACTTGGAAATTCTGCTCTTTTTTATCATCCCCGTCTTAATGATGAATTTAACTCGGGGACTCTTATGGAACCGGCGCCCCGAACCGAACACGGATAACCCGATCACTCACTATACTTTCCCTGATACCAGCAATAAAATTACCCTGGCTAACACCCTGATGAAACCCATTTACCGTTCAGTGGTTGTGTTGGGATTACCGATTTTGTTTTTTATCTTGATTACTGCTAAATTCTTAAAATGGACAAAAATTCTGGGGGCTTTTGGCGACACAATTGAAAATACGCTGACAATCTTGTTGGGCGGCATTTTAGGAGACGTTAGCTCCTATGCAATGGATCCCACCCAAGCGTATGCGGTCCGCAGCGTGGTTGAAGCCGAAATAAAATTCTTTTGCAACCATGCCGATCATATTCATGTTTTCGCCCACTCCCAGGGTACCCCAATTACCTTTGAAACCTTATTCCAACAACTAGATGATGAATATCGGGAAAAAATTAAGTCTTATATAACCATCGGTAGTATTCTTAGTTATTATTACCACACCACGTTGATCTTGGGCAAAAACTACCCTCCCACCCGGTTTAGAGTCGCTGATTACGCACCAGTTCATCCTGATTTTCGGTGGGTTAACTGTTGGAACTTATTAGATCCGATCACAGAATTTTACGGTTTAGATGAATTCGACCTCGGTTGTAAATTCTCACCCCAGAATATTAAGACCCGCGCCCGTTTCCACTCCGAATATTGGACAAATATCCCCGAAGTGCATACCCCTTTTTGTAATCACATTCTCGGTATCACTGACCTCAACGACTTTTGGAGTGAGGAAACCCAAAATCCATCTAAACCGCTAAAAGATAAAGAATATAAGCGAAGAATTAGATTGGTGGGTTTATTTTCCAGCATTATTACCCTGATTTTGCTAATCCTTTTACACCCATTCTGGAATTTCAATATAATCGATTATGCAAATTCAGCCTTAGGTTTTGTGGTTAACTCTCTCGAAGATGCAAGTTTGTTCAAAGTAGCTATTGAAAACATCAAAAGCTCAAACTTATTGTCCTTTATCACCGCCAGTGGTAAGGCTATTCGTGAGAATATCAGTGCCATCGTCGACTTCACATTATTAGCATATCTGATCACCCAGGTAGTAAAAATTATTTTGTTAAAGTTTCATTTTCGCAAATAGCAATCCTCGTTCCAGGTAAGTTATTTGGTTGCAACATCGAATTGTCATCCAAGAAACTACTCCGGATGAATTGCTTGGTTAAAATCAAACACCGCCCAATAACAATTGAGCGGTGTTGTTCTATTGCACCAAAATTTTACTGCAAATGCAGTACAACCTTCCCTTGGTCCCATAATTCTTCCAAGCGGTAAAAATCGCGCCGGTCGGGGGAGAATAAGTGGACGATTACATCGCCATAATCGGCTAAAACCCAGCCATCGCCGGGGGAACCTTCGACGCGCGGGCGAACTTTGTGTTTAGTTTTGACATCTCTTTGAACAGCATCGACCAGGGCATCCAGCATTCGGTCACTCGTACCCGAACAGATCACAAAATAATCGGCCAAGGGCGCTAATTCGCTAATATCCAATAATAAAATATCTTCCCCTTTCTTATCTTCCAATGCGTTGACAATGGTGTGAGCAATTTCTAGTGTGTCCAGTGCTCTATTCTCCTTACTTGATGATCATTAATAGACCGAAATTATCTAAATTAGAGCGCAATTGTACCAGAACATTCTTTATCCACCAAATGGTGCGGTGAATAATTTGGTGTAAATTGCCCCGTTGGCACGCAGATCACTTCGGTAAAGATGAATATCTCGAATTCGAGCAACCCCTAAAAAGCCAATTTTCTTAGATGCGAGAACATCCCCAATTTTCCGGACTTCTTGGGGGGTAGCATTCCGCGATACCCGGCCCAAAGTTAAATGTGGTGAGAATTTTCGTTTATCGGCGGCATAACCGATGCGCGCGGTTTGCGCTGCGATGCCCCTTTGTAAGGCGTTTAATTCGGGTGGCGCTTCGACTCCGACCCAAATTACCCGCGGACTCCGCAACTTGGGAAAAGCGCCCAATTGCCCCACACTAATGACCATTGGTTTTAAGGCTGCGGTTTCGGCTTGAAGCATCTCAGTGAGTACCTGCACATTATTCAGCGAGACATCGCCCAAAAACTTCACTGTCAGGTGGATGTTTTCAGCCGCAACCCACCTGATCGGAACAGTTCCCATTTCAGCTTTGAGTTGCTGGGTGATTTGATTCAATTGATCTTTTATCTCAGCAGATAAATCTACAGCAATGAAAGCCCGAATAACTGACATCAAATTACTCTTTCTAATCCGTGTTGGAATTGTATAGTGAAATTACGCTTTGCCCCGTGCCTCAAGTTATAACTTTACGAACAGCATTGTTTAAGTCTTGGAAAGCAACTGGTTTGGTTAAATACATGGATGCGCCGGCATCTAATCCTTCCCGAATATCCGTTGGTAAACTCTTGGCCGATACAACAATTACTGGGATGTGTGCAATTTGGGGATCTTTTCGGATCAGCCGCAAAACATCCAAGCCTGACAAATCAGGCATCATCACATCCATAATGATGGCATCCGGTTTTTCTTGAACAATCAAATCAATCGCCGAAGTTCCACCGTAAGACTTAATAACCAAATACCCACTCAAACGAATCATCTCGCCAAACATTTCCGCGGTATCTGGTTCGTCCTCCACGATGACAATTTTTTTCTGTTCGGTCGACATTATTCTAAATGCTCCTTTTACCACCAATCATGAACTGATCCTATCTAAAAATAGCACATCCTGACCCAGAACGCAAGAGTAAATAAGGCCTATCTAAATTCAGGATTGTAGAGTTTATGCAGAATTAGCAGCGGCAGTTCGCCATCGTTGGGTCTGTGAATT
>CAYVQU010000202.1:0-8775 GCA_964453155.1 uncultured Anaerolineales bacterium
GTTCTTACTGCTCCATGCTCTTCTCGGAGCAGCTTCATTTACCGGAAACTAAAAATATAATACATTTGTCCGATACTAAAGACTATCATGAATAAAATAATAATCTTAGCAGTTGGTTGGGTAATCTTAGTCGCATGTAGCACTGATGAACAACAAGCTCAACCATCTCCAACCCCCTTTGAGATTGCTGAGTCAACTCCAACAATGGTCGTTGATTCGTATCAGGATGAAGAAATAGTTCAAGAGAAACCAGTAATTGAATCTAACTTATTTCAATTGGTTGACTATCAGGGGGAAAGTGCATTGGTCTTGGCTCCAACAGTAAGAAATCATCGTTATATAAGGATCGATTTTGATCTTTTAGGCGGAATCGCTGGACCAGGGATTGGTGATCAAATCGATATCCAATTATTTGATGACGATGTTAAGGTTGTTCAGGTCACGCGTATAGAGAAAAATTCTCAAGGTGGTTTCACTCTGTTTGGGAATCTTATGGGAGTAGAACACAGCCAGATCATTTTTGTAGTGAATGAAACTAGATTCGTTGGGAAAATAACTCAAGGCCCAGAAACTTATGAAATTAAACCCGTGGTTGATGATATTCACGTGCTTCTAGAAATTGATCAATCAGCATTTGATGAAGATTGATTTTAATTTACCGAAAGAGGAGCTGAAATGCAGCATACAACAGTGAAATTCAGTATCAAATTATTCTTTATGTTTTTTGTTGGGTTAGTGATCTTCGTATTTGGATACCAAGTTGGATTTGCTCAAGAAGAAGCCCCTGATCGGAATACACAACCAGATGTAGGGTTGTTTTCGCCATTATCACAAGTTTCGGTGATGGGCGCAATGCCAGGTGAAATCATAATACAATCGCGGGATGTATTGGTCGATTTTGAATTGCTGACTCAAAATTTCACGCCGGGAGATACGCTGACGTTAAATTTATTTGAAGGCGTAATTTTTACTGCCGTATTTGACAAAATTGAAAAAGTAGATGACAGGCTGATCTGGTATGGACACCTAGCTGATATTGATTTTAGCCTTGTCATTTTTGTTGTTAGCGATGGGAGCCTAGTTGGT
The DNA here is from genome assembly GCA_964453155.1 of uncultured Anaerolineales bacterium. GTDB lineage: Bacteria > Chloroflexota > Anaerolineae > Anaerolineales > UBA11858 > CAYVQU01. The sequence goes on from CAYVQU010000202.1 coordinate 1,087, forward strand.
AAAGTTACATCTCCTCAGGGTTTTTATCAAATTAAATCTGATGAGGGGGTTCAAAAAATTATTCAATATAACCCTGGTGTTTTTCCAAAAGAAGAAGAGCCTATCCCTGTAGAAACTTCCACCAGCCGCGGCAAAGAAGCCCGATCTGGTATCACGGCGGCCGATGACGGAACAATGGTTGATGTCATGGTGGTCTATACGGCTGATGCTGCGGCCGCATTGGGGGATCCCGAGGCATCAATTACCCTGGCCATTGCAGAGGCCAATACTTCGTATTCCAATAGTGATATTAATTTTCGAATTAATCTGGTTCATTCTGCTCAAATTACATATACCGAAATTGTGACAGATTCTAGTAGTACTTACTTGTCCCATTTAAAAGGTATTTCTGATGGAAATATGGACGATGTTCATACCTGGCGGGATACATACCATGCCGATCATGTTGTTTTGATTACCGATTCGGGCGGTTGCGGCTTGGGATATTTGATGACAACAGTCTCGAGTTCTTTTCAAGATTCGGCTTTCTCAACCGTGCGAGACGATTGTCTGACGGGGAACCTCACACTGCCTCATGAAATAGGCCACAATATGGGTGCCCGTCACGATTGGTATGTTGATGATGGAACTACCCCTTATTCCTATGCCCATGGCTATATTAATATGGTTGAAGAGTTTCGAACTGTTATGGCCTACGCCAATGAATGCAATGATGAAAGTGGGAGTTGTCCTCGGTTGCAATATTGGTCTAACCCGAATAAAACGTATAACGGTGCCGCCATGGGTGAGCCGGAAGGTTCAGGGACTGGTTGTGTAAAAGGTACTTCCTACAATCCTGACCCCCATGACGATGATTGTGATGCCGACAACCACTTGACCCTGAACAATAACGCCTCAACTGTGGCCCAATTTAGGGATAGTGAAATTGTGTGGACTGGAAATGTTGATTCAGATTGGAACACCGCTGGGAATTGGGAACAAGTGGAGTTTACATCGTATGAAAGTTTTGAAGGGACATTTCCACCAACTGGTTGGAGTAAGTATGAAACTGGGGATGCAGCTGATCCAGGTTGGGCTAAAACGAATCTCGAATATAGTGCTCATAGTGGAGATTATCATGCTCGCCATAATGATGATAATCTCACTGCAAATGCAGTTGCTTGGTTAGTGATGCCTCAGACGAGTATAAATATTTCTGATGTCTCTTTAATTTTTTGGGAAAATAACAACCACATGGTAGATTACAATTATCATGGAGTTTTTGTATCTACTGCCAGTTGTGACCCAACTGACGGCCATTTTATTGAATTGGCGGAATACAATCAAGATGTTTCTAGTGTATGGACTGAGCGAACACTGAGTTTAAGTGCATATCTTGGAGAATCAGTCTGTATTGCCTTTAAATATATTGGGGATGACGGTGCCGAATGGTATATTGATGATGTCAAAATCCAAGGAGGGAATACTATACAACGGGTACCGCGCACAATTGATGATGTAGTCATTCAATCGTCACCAGCCAGTGGAAGATATCCCGAAATATCAAGTGGAACCGCAAATGCGCGCGAATTTATTGTTGAAGCTGATGCCCGGGTCACAATGACCAATGGTACTTTTAATGTTTTTGGTAATTGGGATGAACAAGGAACAACAGCCGTATTTAGTGGAACTGGTGGAACGGTTGTTTTGAGTGGTGCTTTGGATCAAATCATTGACATGAACACCAATTCCAAAGTGAATAATCTGGAAGTTGGAAATGGCAGCACAAAAGCCGCGACTGTGAATAGTAATCTGAATGTCGATGGATATTTTACGGTCGATCCAAATGCAACCTTCAACCAAGGAAGCAATACCGTGAATATTGGAGGGGTAACCACGATATCAGGAACTCTTAATGTAAATGCTGGTTCGATAGACTTAAATGGTAATCTGACAATTGATTCTGGTGCAACTTTAGATGGTGGTACGGGAGTTATCAATGTTGTGGGAAACTGGATGGATGATGGTAACGGTTTTGTTTGGGATACTTGTACGACGATATTTGATGGTACTACACAAGCAATTGATAAAACAACTACCTCAACGTTAATAAACGAGCCTTTTGATGAAGCTGATGGAGGTGGGTGTGGATGTAGTTCAGCAAAACTTCCAAGTGGTTGGATTCGGGAACATTCTTCAGGGGATGGTTGGTTGGGTGGGGACCTTGGATATTGTACATCAGGTTCTGCTATGAAGTGGGAAACTTCTTCTGACGCTTGGCTGTTCACATCGGGAGTTTCGCTCCAGCCGAATGTTACTTACCAACTTTCATATAATTTTCGTCTTGGACCTACGGGCGATACCCAATTGATCAGTATTAGTATAGGTAATTCTCAGAATTCAGGTAGTATGACTACACAAATAAGTTCAGTCACTGCGGCCAATACTACCTGCACCGTTCAGAATGACACCTTTACCGTATCAAGCTCTGGAACTTATTACTTGGGGATTCGGGCCCAAAATGGGAGCGGCTCAAATCGAGTAACGATTGATGATTTTCAACTGACAGCTGTTCAAAACCCTTCTTTCTATGATTTAAATGTTATTAGCATAGTATCGCCTGCCAAAGATATGAATGTGAAAAATAATCTCACTGTTTATAGTAGTAGTACCTTGAATCTTGGATCAAATAACTTAGCTGTCGACGGCACCCTCACCAACAACGGCACGATCAAACAAACGCAGGAAGTAAGCGGTACAACAGACGTATCATTCTTCAACACCGGGAGCTATGGCGGTGTAACCCTCAATGCAGAAACTAAAAATTTGGGTGACACCACCGTAGAAATTCGCGGCAATCAAGATTGCACCACCACTGCCGGGGAAACGGTCAAGCGCTGCTTTAAAATTACCCCCGAGAATTCTACGGAGCGGGATACAACTATTACCTTCTACTTTGAAGATAGTGAATTATCGGGAAGTCCCCCAAATACATGTAGTTCTTTGGACGCTTATCATTGGAATGGTAGTAGTTGGGAAATATTGACGTTAGACACATCATACGGAACGAGCGGTCGCGATTGTTCCAGCACGCCACGTTCCATTCGAGTTAAGGATGTGGCTAGTTTTTCAGAATTTGTGCTCAAATCGAGCGTACCCACCGCAGTGATCTTGAGTTCACTCTCGGCTGGCTCGGGATCGAATCAATTTGCTGTCCTGGCCGTGATTGCTTTGAGTCTTACGGTGTCAGGTGGCGTTACATTCTGGAAACGAAAAACCAAGCAAATCTAATGTAAACAGAATAGGATGCTGATAATGTGGCTGGAGCTACTGAAAGGAGACTCCAGCCACTTTTGTTTTAAATCTCTGGCGTTCGATTTGATATAATAGCAACAGTAAATTTTGAAATAAACTTGTAAGGCAATTTTCGGAAAAAAGCTATCAATGCACCGTATGCATCAACCGAAAATTGCCCAGGCGTGGCGGTAAATTTGCCAGTTTTTCATTAAAGCACAAACCGACACGCACCTATTGGAGGCATCATGGCGCATAAAATTAAATTTGGTACCGATGGCTGGCGCGGCAAAGTGGCAGAAGATTATACTTTTGCTAATGTCCGCCGGTGTTCGCAAGGATTTGCATCCTATCTTCTTAACAAAGGCTATGCCGGGCAGTGGGTCATTGTTGGGCACGATAAACGTTACCAGGGCGAAGCTTTCGCCGCGGCGGTAGTTGAAGTGCTGGCTGGTAATGGTTTCAAGGTTTACCTGACCGATGGCGCGTCTCCAACCCCTGTGATTTCATATGCCGTGGTCGATAAAAACGCGGTCGGCGCGGTCAATGTAACCGCCTCTCACAACCCACCCACGGATAATGGTTTCAAAGTCCGCGATGAAAATGGGGGGGCGATTGACCCCAAAGGTTTGAAGGAGATCGAAAGCCTGATTCCAGATGATGAGAGCGGGGCCAAACGAGTTCCTTTGAAAGAAGCCCTGGCACAAGGCGTTGTGGAATATTTTGATTCTTCCGAAGGTTACATTGCCCAGGTCGAACGGCTGATCGATTTGCAACCGATCCGCGATGCCGGGTTGAAGATTTTAGTCGACCCCATGTGGGGCAACGGCGCTGGGTGGTTCCCACGGCTATTGGGCGGTGGTAAAACGGAAATCATCGAAATTCATAACACTCGCAACCCCAATTTCCCTGAAATGAGCCGACCCGAGCCCATCCCCCCGAATGTTGACGTTGGTTTGCAAGCAACCGTCGACCATGACGCCAATGTGTGCATCATTTTTGATGGGGATGCAGATCGAGTTGGTCTGGGTAATGAGAATGGTGAATTCATCAATCAACTCAGAGCTTATGGTCTCTTGGCCTATTATCTCCTGGAAGTCAGAGGGGAACGCGGCCCGATTGTGAAGACGCTCTCCACAACAAAGATGCTCAACAAACTGGGCGCGCTGTATGAGGTTCCCATTCATGAAACTGGGGTTGGATTTAAATTCGTGGCCCCCAAAATGATCGAAACCAAGGCCCTCATTGGCGGGGAAGAATCGGGGGGCTATGCCTTCCATGGACACGTTCCCGAAAGAGATGGCATTTTAGCGGGGCTGTATATTCTAGACATGATGGTCCGGCTGGAACGCAAACCCTCGGAGCTGATCGATTTGCTCTTCGAAAAAGTTGGCGCCCACTTCTACGATCGCATCGATACCCCCTTCCAGGGTGAACGCCAGGATAAAATTGACAAGATCATGGCGGCTAACCCCGAGAAGATTGGGGGATTGAAAGTTACTGATTTCATCACGATTGATGGGTATCAATTCCTGCTCGAAGATGGCGGCTGGCTGCTGATCCGATTCTCTGGCACTGAACCCATCATCCGAGTTTATTGTGAAACGACCCATGAAGACAAGGTCCAAGATATCTTGCAAGATGGGTTGAAAATTGCGGGGATCAAATAGGTTTTAGCTTTTTTTGGTATCAGGTGTCAGGGAGAAACCTGACACCTGTTATTTTATGTCTTAGATACTTCATCCTGAGTAGCAAAAGCGTATCGAAGGGTGAAGTATCGGAATATCTCCAACCTGAGTAGGTCCACCGGACCGTATCGAAGGGTGCTTTCAATATATCGAGTTGAAAATGAAACTCACAGATACCCATTGTCATCTTGACTTTCGCAATTTTGATAAAGACCGACCGGCGGTGCTAAAGCGGGCCTGGAAAACGGGTTTGGAACGAATCCTGATCCCTGGGATTGATTTGGGTACTTGTTTTACGGCCACAAATATTGCTGAGGATCATGCCCAAATATTTGCTGCCGTCGGCGTTCATCCCAACAGCGCATTGACCTGGGAGGCCGACACCCTCGAGACCCTAACACAGATGGCAGACCATCCGAAGGTCGTGGCAATTGGGGAGATTGGGATCGATTATTACCGCGACCGCGCGCCCCGCCAGCTTCAAAAGCGCGTTTTCAAATCCCAGCTCGATTTAGCCAGTCGTTTGCGACTCCCGGTTGTGATCCATATCCGCAACGCTGGCCCAGATGATCGGAGTTGTATTGCCGATGTGATCGCAATATTGAAGGAGTGGAAATCTCCGCTTGAAAATCCAGGCGTAATCCACTCATACTCGGGGAACTTGTTTGAGGCCGAAGATTTGCTGGCGATGGGTTATTTTTTAGGGATTACGGGACCAGTAACATTTAAAAAGGCGGTAGCGTTACAGCAAGTCGCGGCAGAAATACCCTTAGATCGGCTTCTGATTGAAACGGATGGCCCCTTCCTGACCCCACATCCATATCGGGGTAAACGCAATGAACCGTCCTATGTTCGTTATATAGCTGAAAAAATTGCAGAAGTCCGGGGAGTATCCCCCAAAATCGTCGCCGATCAAACTACTCATAATGCGCACCAATTGTTTGGATGGTAGTTGCGTATAGTCATTTTGTCGCAGAGTCAAAAAAACACCACGTAATTCGGCGTGGTGTTTTTTTATTCGGGTGACTACTCAGATTTATGGATTCGGCAAATTATAGAAATTGTAAACTGCCCGGGAAAGTTGTCCTACCAGGCTGGAAGCTGAGTCCCAAATCAGTTGATTGGGGTGGTACAGAAAAACCGAGAGGATATAGTCGCCGCCGGGCGTGTAAACGATCCCGGCATCACCGATCAGGTTGATGACCCCGTTGTTGGTCACCCAGCCGTGTTTGTGGGCGATCTGGGTGCCATCGGGAATGCCAGCTTCGAGGAGGGAAGGCATTTTATTCTTCGTCAGGTAGGTGACCATGGCCTGACATTCTTCCTTGGTAATTTGATTGGGGAATACGGCGATCAAAGCCCCACCCCCAAACTCGGCGCATTGATATAAATCTTCGAGCAGCATCCCCATATCTGAGGCGGTGGTTTGATTGTAAACATCCGGGGTTGTAGTGATATCGGTTCTTTGATTGGCGGGGGTTTGGAATAAATCGAGAACGGGCGCGCCCTGATAAAAATGTCCCGCCAAAAAAGTATTTTCCAGTCCGAGTTTTCGCATATCGGACGAAACGTAAAGCGGCCCGCGATAAGAGTCAATGACGCGTTGCATCAACCAGTCCGCGGTTTCGTTGCCCGATTCAATGATCATTTTTTCGATCAGGTTGACGGCTTCTTGATCTTGGGTATTATCCAACCGGCGATAGACAGAAACCAGGATTGGGATTTTGATGATACTTGCAGTCGTGAAGGCTACATCTGGATAGACCGAAACCGCCTCCCCATTTTGAAGCGCAAAATGAATTTCTTGCCCATTTTGTAAGTTGAGCATGTAAAAGCCAACGGTGCCGTCAACGTCTGATAATTCGATGGTTTGCTTCAGCAAAATATCCAAATTGTCAAAGGATGGGCGCGAGGGGAGCGTCCGTTCTAACGGCAGGGCAACCACTCGTTGGTTCGTGGAACGTAGGGCATTTTCGATTGGGAGAATGGTGCGTTCAATATCGAGGGCGGTACCTAACTTACCCGGTTGGAAGTTTACGGTTCCAGCAATCGGAACAGGCGGCGAAGAGGGTTGGTCGTAGCGGGGGCCGATCTCGTTATCGAGATAAGTTCGCAAACGGGCCTCCGAAAAAGTCGCCCGGAGCGGGATCTCGGAAGTTTCTGGCACCCCGCCCCATAAATAAGACCAAAACCCATTCCAAAATGAGGTCCGGGTGCGTTCGAGGTCGGCGGCCGCCAACATACTCTCTAAATCTAACTCAAACCCGACGACGGCGGGATCAAGCTGGATAACTTCATCATTGTAGCGCAGTTCAACCGGGATGTTGTAGGCTTCCAGCAAGCGTTGTGCGGCCTGTTGGCGGTCTAAACCGGCCACAGGCACCCCTGCGATCGCCATCCGGCTGGGAAAAGTGGCCCGTAAGCGGCTAAACGAAGCAATTTGAATTGTTGTCAGAATAACGGCAAACAAAAGTAGGAATACGGAAACCCACCGTAATCCCGAAATGCTGCCTTGAGATCTCACATTGGTACGCATGGGGGCGAGTATATCATGTGTAAGGGATCGTGGCAAAAACCCAATTGGTGTCAAAAAGCGCGGAAAATTATTATCTTAGGCACTATGGTTTCAGGATATCCGCCGTTAGGATAATGACGCTTTTCTACAGCGAATTCCGGGATGGTTCAGAAATAAGTAGACAAATAAGTGTCAAAAAGGACATTAACAAAA
>CAYVQU010000203.1:0-8760 GCA_964453155.1 uncultured Anaerolineales bacterium
TTTTTTGTTGCTCAACGCTTCTGTTTTGCCTGAGTTACTGCAGTAGAGTCATTAACTGGTTATGTATTGTTTTTGATATTTGCTTTGGGCAATCTCCTTAAACGGAAAATAATTTTCCATCTATCAATATGGATTTTAATCGTAATGGGTATGTTTTCGTTATACTCATTTAAAGATTTTAAATACGATAATGTCAATCGACTAGAAATATCCGCGCTAGTTACGGAATTGGAAGCCCAAAATCTGCGTTTTGTATATTCACAAGGGGCCGGACTACAATGGCAAATCATGTTTTTATCAAGTGAAAGAATAATCGCGAGATATACGAATTCTGTCGACCGTTACCCATATTATATTGAGGTTGTGGATGCAGCCCTTGAAAATCCAAATGTAGCAATTGCTATGGTTGGAAGAGCTAAACCCAAAAAAATCGCTGAGTTACCAGATGACATTATTCTGGTTGCAAATCAATTTTTTATTTACCCTAATCCATCAATTGAAGAATTAGAAAATAATGGGTTTCGATTTGAGTAACCGCACTGCGTCCAGCATGACGGGGGCAGTAATCCGCACTTGCTATGTTATCGGTACCGAAAAAACGAAGCCAATCAGCAATTTTTACTCAAATAGCGTTACCATAATCATTAATTCATAGGGAATTCATACTGGATTTGCCTCTGCTCTGACTACTAACTCTTCTAGCTAAGGAAATTTATCCTATATGAGAAATGAATGAAATATCAGAAATATGATCAATGTTCTACCAAAGTATCGGTATAATCTTGTTCCGGTAATTTGGCTCAAAATTGTAGGAGTAGCTTTCGAAAAGTAATAAGGTGAAAAACACACACCTGTGCCGAAAAACCCCTACTCGTATTCACGACTATTTTCACGGGAGATCCCATGTCCGACTATAAAATTTCGGTCACCGATCAAGAAAAGTTAGATGCGTTGCAAAATTCAAAAGTATTGCAGGTTGTGGCGGCGGCAACTGCCTTGATGAAGCCAGCGGAAGTCTTGGTGTTTGATGATTCTGCCGAAGATGTCGCCAAAGTTCGCCAACTTTCACTAGAACGGGGGGAAGAACAACCCCTCGCGATGGAGGGGCACACGATCCACTTTGATGGCTATTTTGACCAAGCACGTGACAAAGCGAATACAGCCACTTTGCTCCCTGCTGGGCAAACCCTCAGTCGGGGATTGAATGTCAAAGAACGCGAGGCCGGTCTCACAGAGATTTTCGGTTTTATGGATGGCGCGATGCAGGGAAAAACGATGCTGGTACGTTTCTTCTGCCTGGGACCAACCAATTCCCGGTTTTCAATTCGGGCCATGCAGATCACAGACTCATTCTATGTGGGCCATAGTGAAGATTTGCTTTATCGAACCGGCTATGCTGAATTTCAACGGTTGGAAGATAAAGATGATTTCTTCTATTTCTGGCATTCGGCTGGAGAACTAAGTGATCGTAATACGACTGTAAATATCGACAACCGGCGGATATACATTGATCCGGCCGAAAATCGGGTTCTATCTGTCAACAATCAATACGCCGGTAATTCCCTGGCTTGTAAAAAACTGGCCTTACGGCTGGCAATTTACCGGGCTAACCATGAAGATTGGCTGACAGAGCATATGTTCATCTCTGCGTTTTATCCCCTCAAAGGAGGGCGAAAAACTTATTTTGCAGGTGCCTTTCCTAGTGCTTGTGGCAAAACTTCAACTGCGATGTTGCCCGGTTCCACCATTGTTGGGGATGATATAGCTTATCTCCGAGAAGGTGCAAATGGCGAAATGATGGGCGTGAATATAGAACAGGGGATTTTTGGAATAATTAAGGGGGTAAATGCCGCTGATGATCCATTAATTTATCAGGCGTTGACTGAACCGAAAGAAATAATCTTTAGTAACATTCTGAAGTCAGCGGAGGGCCAAGCCTACTGGACCGGGATGGATGACAATGAACTTCCAGAAACCGGCTACAATCATTTTGGAGACTGGCACCCCGGCAGCAAGGATCCGGCTGGAAATACGGTTCCGCTATCCCATCCCAATGCCCGCTTTACTTTGCGCATTAGCGACCTCGAGAATGTCGACGAAAATCTGCACAATCCTGAGGGTGTGCCGATCTCCGGGATTTTTTATGGAGGACGTGATTCCGACACCAACGTACCGGTGGCAGAAAGCCTCTCCTGGGAACACGGTGTCTTCATGGGGGCCACAATCGAGTCTGAAACCACCGCAGCCACCCTGGGTGCGGTCGGTCAACGCAAGTCCAGCCCAATGGCGAATATGGATTTCGTCATCGTCCCCTTGGCCCGTTACATTCAAAACCATATCAATTTTGGCAATAAACTTAAACAGCAGCCAAAAGTTTACGCCACCAATTACTTCCTTAAGGGTGCCGATGGGCAATATCTGAATGGTAAGTTGGATAAACGGGTCTGGGTATTATGGGCTGAAGGTCGAGTCCATGGTGAATATGAAGCGATCGAGACGCCCATTGGATATATCCCCAAATATGAAGACCTGGTGGACCTCTTTGCAGGTATTTTTGAAGGTCGAGAGTATTCTAGAGAAGAATACGTTGCTCAATTCAGCCTGCGCGTCGAAAAATACCTGGCTAAGTTCGACCGGATGGAAGACATTTTCCGGGCTGAAGTTGGTATGCCCGCCGAATTCTGGACAATTCTAGAAAAAGGCCGGACTGGATTGCAGACCCTTCAAAAAGAATTTGGGACCGGTACAATTTCCCCTTTCGACCTTTAGCTGTAGAAACCCCACCCCTAGATTTTGAACGCGCCTCCTAAATGGAGGCGCGTTATTGTAAGCTTTTCAGAAAAAATTCGCGTACCAGATGCTTGGCAGAAATATTTGGTTATAATTGGGAAAATTTTTCTTGGAGGGTAGTATGGAAGCTCAAGTGGCCATAAAATCTCTTGATCAACTCGGTGAAGGCCCTGTTTGGGATGCGGATACCGGTACTTTTTATTGGGTGGATATTATCCAGAAATTGCTCCAGCGTTGGGATCCATCCACAAGAGAACGGAAAGTATGGGAAATGCCTAGTGATATTGGATCGTTTGCCTTGCGGTCTGAGGGCGCCATTGTGGCCTTACGGTCTGGTATCGCGCAGTTGAATTTTGATACCGGTTCCGTGACACCCTGGTATAACCCTGAGCACGAGCTCCCCGACACCCGTTTCAATGACGGCAAGTGTGATCGCCAGGGGCGTTTTTGGGCCGGCACGATGGATGAAAATGATCAATCACGGGGAGCGTTGTACCGGATCGACTTGGATGGTTCGTATCACAAAATTCGCCCAGGTGTTGGGATTTCAAACGGATTAGGGTGGAACCCCGATGATACGACTTTCTATTACACCGATTCGCGAACCCATAGCATCTATGCCTACGACTTCAATCCGGAAACCGGTGACATTTCGAACGAGCGCATATTTGCCCAAACCCCGGCTGAATACGTCCCCGATGGGTTGACGGTCGATGCTGCTGGTTATGTGTGGAGTGCCAAATGGGATGGCTGGAAAATCGTCCGCTACGCGCCAAACGGAGAAATTACCCAAGAAATCCCGATCCCTGTTCAGCGACCAACCAGTTGTATCTTTGGGGGCCCGGATTTATGCGACTTATTTGTAACCTCGGCCCGGGTCGGTTTAACCAAGACCGATTTAATTGAACAGCCCGACGCGGGAAATGTATTCGTAATCAAAAACGCTGGCAAAGGTTTACCCATGAAGAAGTATGGCGGCTAGTATAAAAATAACACCTATCGATTATTTCAAAAAAGTAACTGCCTAAGAATAACTTCCCCAATAAACCTCAGGGGTTTGCCGAGATCGTTAAAATAAGAACATGATTTTTTAAGTATTCATCGGAAAGTGTCTGAAATTAACGTCACTGCGAGTGTCTGAACGAAGTTCATGTGAGCGAAGCAGTCTGAATGCCGGTCTAGTAGATTGCTTCGTCGGCGGAGTTAGTCCTGAGCTTGTCGAAGGGCCTCCTCGCAATGTCGTAACTTAAATACTTTCTAAAAACCTTGGGGTCTCTACAATTAACCATCACCCCGCGACATTTGGCCTAAAGTTGCGTATATCTAGCAGTTGAATGAATGGCTTTTTCCAAAACTAAATTGCACAGCAAAAGGATGTCTCATGAATCGCCAACTTGAAAGATACAATCTCGTTTGGGGTGTTTTGTTAGTCGTATTTGGCTTCGCCGCCTTTATTGAATCGTTTAGTACATTAACGGCCTGGGGTTGGGCGGGGGTGTTGGCTGCTACTGGGTTATTTGTTTTCGGCATATATCGCCAAGACCGCTCGGATTGGGGTTTGCTGCTCCCAACCTATATATTATGGGCGATCGCGGCCATGATTGTTTTGATAGAACTATATATCTTAAGGGGTGAAGCGATCGCCTTTTATGTTTTGAGTGCGATTGCCCTGCCTTTCGTATATACCTACTGGAAAAATCGGGAAGCCTGGTGGTTTTTGATTCCGGCCTATGTTTTGCTCGCAGTGGGCTTGATGGTTGGCCTGATCGGGCTGGAGTGGCTATCTGACTTCATGATCCCCGCATATGTTATGTTCGCGATTGCGACCCCATTTTTTATGGTTTATGCCCGGAATCGGAAAAATTGGTGGGCCCTCATTCCGGCGGGTATTATGGGGGTGATTGGATTGGGTTTTGTGATGGCCTCACCGGGATTTCGGTTTATTATCCCTTTGGCCCTAGTGGTTGCGGGTGTTTGGATATTGGTTCGCCAATTTTTGCCCTGGCAAACGTAAATCCTGTAATCGTCAATCTTCGTTTGAACAAAAACAGATAAAACCACGGAGGACACGAAGAACCACAAAACTTTGTGATCCTTCGTGTCCTCCGTGGTAATTTGGGTTGACTTTGAGGGGGCTTATGGGGAGGAAACCGGTTTGGTTTTTTGGTCAATTTCCCGATAGACTTTGGTTTGATTGCGGCCGTTATTTTTAGCCGAATATAAGGCCTGATCAGCGGCATTAACGAGAGCTTTCGGGTGAGCCGCATCCCCAGGTAACTCGGCAATCCCCAGACTGATGGTAATTAATATCGACTCTAATGTTTCGTCCTTGAGTTCACATACGAATTCACCCGTCGCTACATTTTCCCGCAAACGCTCAGCAACCTTATAAGCCTCATGTTCTGGGGTTTCGGGCAAAATGATCGCAAATTCTTCCCCGCCATAACGGATTGGGCGATCTACCGAACGAATAGATTCACGAATTATCTGGGCCAATTTATTTAGTACCTGATCTCCGACTGGATGACCATAAGTATCGTTGACCCGCTTAAAATGGTCGATATCCAACAAGGTCAGTGATAATGGATGACCATAGCGTTGATAGCGCTCGATTTCTTCATCCATCAGTCGTTTCATTTCGCGCCGGTTATATAACCCGGTCAAATCATCACGAATAGCCAAATCGTTGAGAGCCTTGATCAAGCGCGTCCGTTCAATGGCATAGCGGATGGCACGTTCGATTACTTGAGCATCAATTTTCCCTTTGACCAGAAAATCCGCGGCCCCGGCTTGCATCGCGGCCAAATCCACCTGGCGGTCACTCATTCCGGTCAACAGGATTACGGGGATATCGCAGCCATTTTCTTTGATCTCAGCCAATAAATCCAGCCCCGTCTTGTCACCGAGGCGGTAGTCTACCAAGCAGACATCAAATACTTCCTGGTAGATAATTTTAACTGCCCGGTTGTACGAATTGACCCAGGTCAACTCATAGTTCGTATCCTGGATATCGGATAACAAATCATCAACAATGAAGAAATCATCTTCATCGTCTTCAACCAGGAGCACGCGTAAGGTCTGTCGGTTCATCGGCGGTGGGAAGTGGGGCTGTTGGTTAGTCGGTTGGAAAATTTGCTCCATCCAAATTATCCAACGATCCAACCAACTAACCTTAAATCCTATTTTGGCAGCTCAACAATTTGGAACCAGTATTTGCCCAAACTCTGCATGACATCCACCAGCCCCTGGAAGGCAACCGGCTTGGTGATGAATCCGCTGACACCGAGTTGGTAGGTCCGCAAGATGTCTTCTTCGGCTTTGGATGTCGTCAGCACAACTACTGGAATGGAACGCAGTTCGGGATCGGCCTTGATTTTTTCGAGGGCCTCCCGACCGTCCATCCGGGGCATATTGAGATCGAGCAAAATGATCCCCGGGCGCGGTGCCGGTGTGTGCTCGTACTCGCCGCGGTGATAGAGATAGTCTAGCAATTCAACGCCATCGGTAACACAATGTAAAATATTAGCCAGGCGGCTCTCTTCGAGGGCCTCCTCAGCCAGCATACGGTCATCGGGGTCATCTTCAGCCATTAAGATGATAATCGGCATATGAGTGGTCATAAATTATCCTTTCGGTAAAGTTATCTTGAATGTAGCTCCGCTGCCGAGGGTGCTGTTAGCGGTAATGGTGCCAAAATGACGCTCAACGATTTTGCGACAAATTGCCAGTCCAATGCCGCTGCCTTCATAGAGGGTACGGCCATGTAAACGCTGGAAGGGTAGGAAAATTTTATCGAGATATTGTTCTTCAAACCCAATCCCATTATCTTCAACCGCCAGAATAATATGCTCATCAGCAGATGTCACATGAACCCCAATCTTTGGCGGGGTCTCGGGGTCTTTAAATTTTATAGCATTATCGAGTAAATGATGCAACAACTGGTGGATTTGCAACTGGTCGGCGCGAATCGTAGGCAGCTCTCCAACTGATATAACGGCTTGGGAAAGCTCAATCCCATTTTTTAGATCCGCGAGTACTTCCGCAACCACCTGATTGAGATCGACGGGTTCGAAATTTGCACCTCGGGTAGAAACTCGAGAGTACACCAGCAAGTCATCGACCATTTCCTGGCCGCGCCGGGCAGCTTCTTGTATGCGCAAGAGATAATCATGCCCGCGGTCATCCAGGTGAGATGCATATTTGGTTTGCAACCGGTTTCCAAAGGCCTGGACTTTGCGTAATGGTTCCTGCAGGTCGTGGGACGCGATATAGGCAAACCGTTCCAGATCTTGGTTCGAGCGTTCTAATTCGACGGTTCTTTGCTTGATGATTTGTTCAGCCCCAACCCGCTCAGAGATATCGATACCATTACCCATCAAGTGAGGGACACCATCGATGGAAGTTAGAAAGACAACTAAGTAATAGGGAACGGCTCCATTCTTGGTTTTCAAGTGAGCTTCCAATGTGGCTTCACCGTTGGTAAATCCAGTATTGATGGCTGCTAAAGCTTTATCGCGATCTACCTCCGCAATGAAATCAATTGGCAGGGAACTACGAATACGCTCAATGGTGTAGCCGGTGAGATGTTCAAAGTTTTTATTCCAGCGGGCAATTTTTCCATCCGCGTTAAAAATGAAGAAAATGCCGGGTAGACTATTGACGATCTCATCTGAGAACTTTTTCTCTTGCAAAATGGCGTTTTCCACTGCCTTTCGATCAGTTATATCGGTCAACACCACTAGGGTGCCGAAAAATTCTCCGGTTTGGGCATCATAGCGCGGGTTGCCTTTGATTATGACTGGAAAACGGTGTCCATCTTTGTGTGTCAGTTCAATTTCGTAGGAATCAGCGACCCCGTTCGAACGCCGCTCATCGGCCGCCATAATGATTTCTTGCTGATCCAATGGGGTCAGCATTTTCCAGTGCTTGCCCATCAATTCTTCGGGATGATATCCCAATAAGTTGATGGCTTCTGGATTTGCAAAAGTAAAATAGCCTTCCGGGTCTTGGGCCATGATCGCGCCCGGAACAGTTTGCACGATTGCTTCGTTGAATTCTTTCAATACCCGGTTTTCTTCATCAACGCGGGTCCGCTCGATTGCCACGGACAATTGGTTGGCTACCAACTCGAGCCGGTTTATGTCCTCTGGAGTGAATATTTCATCGTTGAATATTTCCATCAATCCGATAGCTTTGTCCCCCGTATACAACGGAATCGCGGCGACCGAATTCAAGCCAATTAATTTCTGTATTTGGGGGAGCAGTTTGCGGGTTTGGGCACGCAGCCAAGACTCCCTAATCCATGATTCATTAATATAGCTCGCGAGCCATTGCTTGATTTCTTTCGGATCAACTAGCAAATGTGGCTTTCGGGATTTTATCACCCTGCTATGAAAATTGCTATTCTCAATGGAAACTTTAAGCTTAGGCACAGACCTGCCAACTAATTTTTCAAACTTTGGTATTACATCTGTCGTAAGTTGATTGTTCTGCATAACCAACTGATTTTCAGCTTCATCTATGAGGAATACAGTTGCCCCTGAAATGCCGGAGAAATTGTACAAATCACGCGTTTTTTCGGCCACAATGTCAATAACGTCATCCAAATTACTCCCTCGCAAAAAGGCCGAATTCACTTCATTTACCAAAGTTAGGTCCCAGGTGTGCTGTTGGAGGATCTCATTTGCCAGTTCAAGTTCTTTTGCTTTTTCTTGCACTTCTAACGTCCGCGCCCCAACTTGCTCTTCCAGATACTGATCGCGCTCATGGATCTCAATAGCCATCTGCTCGAAACTTTGGTTCAGGCTGTAGATTTCTTTGAACTGACCCATCTCTTCAACTGAAACTGGCTCATACATGCTGGTAGCCAGCGAGGCAGCTCTCTGCTCTAGTTCTTGTAGTGGCCGAGTAATGGCCTGGGTCGTTAATAAACCTGCCCCGACCGACACAACAACGGCTACCACGATAGTA
>CAYVQU010000204.1:0-8694 GCA_964453155.1 uncultured Anaerolineales bacterium
TTCCAATCCCCTCTTTTTTCAAGCCCTTTTCACACTATTCCGTATACTTACCTGAAGATGTATTCCCTTTCAAAAAGCATAATCTCTTGAGCGGTGGTGATCCAAAACTGGGAAAAACCGAAAATATCCATAAAAAATCGAAAACTCGCTATGAGCGGCAAATGCCGCCCCATCAACAACGGGTTTTTATGCGCTTTCTAAGGCGGGAGATGCGGCAATTGGGATATATTTAAGTGCGTGGCGGTTTTGGTTTGCTATAAAAACTAGCATGATTGTCCACCACGCCTGAACAGATTTCGGTTTGAACGCGAATTTTTATGCAAAATACATGCCGAAATCTGCATAAATTATCGTAACTTGGACAGAATAGGAGCATGATGACGAAACAGGTTGACTCGTATAAGTTTGTGTCGGGAGTGACCAAGCGGTTGGTCAAGGCCTGGATTGATAGAGAAGAACCGCGGGAAATTCCCTGGACCCCACTGAATAAACCGCTCTCTGAATCCACCGTGGCGTTAATCAGTACTGGTGGGATCGCACTCAAGGATGATGTTCCATTTGATCAAGAAGGCGAGCGGCAAAACCCGTTTTGGGGAGATACCTCTTATCGTGTGATTCCCCGCGGGGCCACCGAAAACGACATTGAAATTTATCACCTCCATATCAACCCCGAATTTGGCAGACGAGATATCAACAGTTTGCTCCCTCTTCAGCGGTTAGAAGAGATGGCCGCGGCGGGGGAAATTGGGGTGGTGGCAAGTCGGCATTACTCTCTGATGGGGTATACGCCCCAGCCGGAAAAATTGATCGAAGAAAGTACCCCCGCAATTATCCAAAGCTTACAGGAAGACGCGGTAAATGTCGTTGTATTGGTCCCAGCCTGACCGATTTGTACCTGGTCCGTTGGACTGGTTCAACACGAAATTGAGAAGGCAGGTTTCACGACGATCACCCTTTCCAATATTCCCATTTTTACGGCTTCCGCCAGTGTGCCCCGCATTGCGGCGATTGAACATCCCTTTGGCCGCACGATGGGCTCGCCGGGTGATAGAACGACTCAAATGGCGGTACTCAAGGCCACCCTGGCAGCCATTGATATGATCGAAACCCCCGGTGAAATCGTACATTTACCCTTTGAGTGGCCTAAAATTTCGACCCAAGAAGCTGAGTATGATTTTCCACCCCCCCCCATTACGACCTATTTGAAGAAGAATATTCGGCAGGTGTTTAAGTTCGTCAAACGGGATATCCCCCCAGAATTCCAGGTATAAAAAAGCGGTGGTCACTTGAACTGACCACCGCTTTTTCATCACTATTTCTATTGCAGATTTCGGGAAGAATCAAGATATAAAATGCTTATTTAAACCGAAATCTGTCTAGATGAGGCGGAAAAATATCCTGGATTTATTGTTCCTTCAACCGCCCAACACTTACTCTCGGGCTACAAACACCCGATATTCGTAAGTGTGCGTGCCAGCCGGATAGATGATGTCTGAGAGCCCATCATTAAGTTCGGCTGAGAAAGTGACAACTGTTTGGACCACATGCTCCCCTACGGCCCAATCACTTAAGACGGTGAAATAAAACCGGCATAAGCTGCCACTAAACTCATCTTCCAAAACCGCGAAATTCTCCAGGGGAATAACTTCACCATTAAGTATGAATTCAATGTCAATTTTGGACCAGTTGTCGTCGAAACTCTCTTGATCAACCGTGCACCAGCCGGTCAGCCAAACCAAGTCTTCGGATTTGTTTAAGGCTGCAGTGTACGTGTAGACGCGCCCGGCCATGGAGAGTTCTTCATCTTCATATTCTTCATTGACGACGTCGTCTAAGAATTTGGGATTGGATCCCAAAGCGGCTTCAGCGGCAGGTACGGTGGCTAGCTGTGGGGAACGGGCCGGCGTGATACCTGCCCCCAGGGGTTGATCGATTGTTTCGACGGCGAAATTCAAGACCACATCTTTACCATCCACAAACTGGGCTTGGATGGTTTCTAAGGTCATCGGGACGCGCATATCGGGGACCACGCCGGTGCCTTCAATGACGATATTTCCTTCCATATCCTTTTCCAACCCTGTGGGGGCCTGGAAACTGTATCCACCGGGCAGAACATATTGTCCCCGTGCCACTTCCCCAAAAATCCCGTTGGAGGCATGGAAACCAAAGACCCGCGTTTGTTCGAGCAAACCTAAGGTGTAGGCCACGTCTTCACACGCACTCATACAGGCTGAACTTACCAACACCCCGAGTTGACCATCGTAGTGCAAATCGGGATCGGGTTCGGTATAACTGGGCGGGCCGTAAGTTTCAAATTCACCGCTTTTTTCGCTGTAATAATAAGAACGACCTAATTCGATCTTTTCTTCGACAAAATAACTGGCAAATGTAGGCCCTAAGGGGCTGCCACCACTATTTTGGCGGAGATCGATGATGATGGCCGGAACTTCATTGGCGATCATGACTTCCAATGCCCATTCCCATAACCGGATGATTAAATTGAGGTCATCAGAGAGAGAGTTGATTTTGATATAGCCATAGCCGCTGGGAAGAATGCGGTACTCAACCGGGAGCGCGTTGTAATCGTAGCCAGCAAAAACGCTGGTGGCGGAAAAAGTTTCCCGTTCGGCCGTGGCAGTGATCACTGTAGTGACTGGATCAGTATCGGGGTTCGCGAAGGTAACTTCAACCGGTGAATCCAGGGGCGCTCGCAGTAAATAACGGTATTGTTGGATGACCTTGGCTTCTTCAGTGGAGAAGGGCAGCGACCACGGCTGCACTTGATCCAGGGCCTCGGCAACCAATTGGCCATTCCATTCCAGGATTTCGGCGCCCCATTCAATACCGGCCTCCGCGGCGGGACCTTCATCGAGGACGATGCTGGCGATAATGCGGCCATCATCCAATCCGGTGACGGCAAAGCCATATCCGCCCGCGGTTTCCTCGTTGAACATCTGATTCCCAATTTCACCAGAACTAACGCCAACATGACCATCGGGGATCGCCCAAGAGTAATCCCGGAGAGCCAGGAAATAGGCAGTTTCATCTTCGTCGACTTCGGCCGTGGCCACCCGCGGACCAAATTCGTCGTACAGGGCTTGCCAATCGATGTCTTTAAGCGCTGTGAATGGATATTCCAAGGCAATTTTGGTGTGCATGGCTTCAAAAGCCTCGGCCCAGCCCATTTCTGTGAAATCATTGACCGTAACTTCGCCCTCGTACAAGGTGATATCAGCGACTTGTTCTTTGGCGAATTCAAAAGGTTCCGCGTCCAAGTTGACAATGGAATAACCGGCGGCGATCGGAGCGGTGGGGTCATCTGCCGTAAAGAGTAAACCATCCTCGCCAAATCCAGTGGGGAAACCCTGGTCCGCATCCGGTGCCCAAACCAAAATCGTTCCGGCGTAGATTTCACGTTTGTTTTCAGAATCAGTCTTGGTGGAGATATAAGTGCTGCTCCAACTGCCAGCTTCATCTTCACCCAAAAATGGGTCGTCAATGTAGTTGGCGTTCATGGCGACTTGCCAGATTTGAACACCCTGGTCGGTATCGCCATCGTTATCGACATCGTTGAAGGGACTGACCGGACGGGCGGGTAAATTCAATAAGTAAGTGAACTCTGCGGCTTCTTCATCGACCATCACCGGGCCTAATATTTGCCCTTCCAATGGCTGGGAGTATTCATAGTCGCGCTGAATAAAACCGGTCAAATCTTCGAGCATCACAAAGCGTTCGTAATAATAGATACGCAAAATACTGGCGTTTGACAATTCGATTTTGCCGGTGAGTTGCACGGGTTCATTCGCGGCCGGCATTTCGTCGGCGGGTTCTGCCGACGGTTCAGGTTCCTCCGGCTCTTCAATAACTTCCACAAATTCAGTTGGGGTTGGTTCAGGGGGGCTGGTGGGTTCGGTCTCAGTTTCCTCCGGCATTACAGTAGGGATGTCATCCACACTCATAATGCTGCAGGCTAAGATGGCGAGAGACAATGCCAAAATGACGATGAAAAGTTTGGTGCGATGCATTTAGACCTCCAAAGCTGGCGGGGCGATTATAAGCCGCAATTCTATCACTGAATAACAACCAGATAAGGCGATTTAACAAACATCTAATATTTGGATAATATAAATCCAAATTATAATAAGCATGTGGCGTTTGTCCTCTTAGATAAAAACAACTGGATTTGCTGCCACACCTGAGCAGATTTCGGTTTGAACATGCTTTATGTTTTCAAATGTTTTCCGAAATCTGGATTAGGCCAGAAATTAAAACCGAATATCAGGTTCAGATTAAAGGAGTACCGATGGGATTCCATGGAGGCGGTTGGTGGGCCTATATCCGCCACGACGAAGAAAAAGATAAACCCCAGATCACCCGGGATTTGTTGGGGCGGGTGTGGGATTTTGCACGTCCATATCGCGGGCAAATTGGGGGGCTGCTGCTGACCATTTTGCTGATATCGGGCATCACACTCATTTCACCCTTGTTGTATCGGGATTTAATTGATAATGCCATTCCAAACGGTGACTTAACTCGCTTGAATTGGCTGGCCTTGGGGATGATAGGGGTTCCCATCATTAATGGCCTGATCGGAGTCTGGCAGCGCCAACTCAACTCCCGGATTGGGGAAGGGGTGATTTATGATTTGCGCCGTGGATTGTATGCCCATATGCAGCGGATGTCGCTGCGATTTTTCACCCAAACCCGAACCGGAGAGCTGATGTCTCGGCTCAATAATGATGTGGTGGGGGCGCAACGGGCTATTAGTAACACCTTGGTTTCAATCATTTCAAATTTTGTAACGCTGGTGGCCACATTGGCTATTATGATTGCGCTAGAATGGCGGCTGACGATTCTCGGGTTGATCATCCTGCCCCTCTTTATTTTTCCAGCCCGGCGGGTGGGCCGCATTTTGCGGGATTTAAGCCGCAAATCGATGGAATTGAATGCGGAGATGAATGCCACGATGAATGAAACCCTCAATATCAGCGGTGCCATGTTGGTCAAGTTGTTTGGGCGTGAAAAGCGAGAATATGGTCGCTTTAGCCAGGATGGCGCCGCAGTGCGGGATATTGGGATCCAATCGGCCGTAATCGGGCGGTGGTTTTTTATGATTTTGGGTGTTGTCAGTGCGGTGGGATCGGCTGTGGTCTTTTGGGTTGGGGGGCATCTCGTGCTGCGCGGGGAATTCACTATTGGAACGATTGTGGCGTTTGGGACCTACCTAACCCAAATGTACGGTCCTTTGATGGCCTTGACTAATGCCCAGGTTGAATTTGCACAAAGTATGGTCAGTTTTGAACGGGTATTTGAAGTTCTGGACATCCCCGTTGAAATTGCTGAGCAACCAAAACCGCAACCTTTACCGGAGGTGGAGGGGCAAATTCGGTTTGATAACGTTTCGTTTGCATATGAAAGTCTCGGAACGGAGAAAGTGGGCCTGGATGAAGTCGCCCGCTTCACCTGGGGTGGGGGCGGGGCCGCCCATCTAAAAAGGGGAGTTCAAAAAAATGGGAATGGCAATCAACCGCAAACGGATGAAAAAGAGTCCGTCACCAAGTGGGCGCTCAAAGATGTCAATTTTACAATTGAGCCGGGTCAACTAGTTGCTTTAGTTGGGCCTAGCGGGGCTGGGAAAACGACTACGACTTACATGATCCCGCGTTTGTATGATCCCACTGAAGGCCAAATTTTGATCGATGGGCGCGATATCCGCACCGTCAAGCTGCAATCACTGGCAGATAATATCGGGATGGTCACGCAGGAAACTTATCTGTTCTATGACACCATCAAGGCTAACTTGCTATATGCCCGACCAGACGCCACCGAAGTGGAAGTTGTGACTGCGGCTAAGGCGGCTAATATTCACGATTTCATTATGGGCTTGCCGGAGGGGTATGACACTGTGGTCGGTGAACGGGGTTATCGGTTAAGCGGTGGGGAAAGACAGCGCATCGCGATCGCCCGAGTCATTCTAAAAGATCCCCGGATCCTGGTCCTCGATGAGGCCACTTCTCATCTTGATTCACTCTCAGAAGAATTAATCCAGAACGCCCTCCAACATGTCATGGAGGGGCGCAGCAGTTTGGTGATCGCCCACCGGCTCTCAACGATCCTGGCCGCCGATAGAATTTTGGTAATGGATCAAGGCCAGTTGGTTGAGCAGGGGACGCATGATGAGTTGTTGGCTCAAAATGGGTTGTATACGACTTTGTACGAAACGCAATTTCAAGTATCAAATTCTGAATTGTGAACGACTAATAGTGAATTGGGAATGGCCCTGAGCCTTCTCAAACTGCAACTACTCAGCTACCCATCGACTACCCGACGGCAGCATTCAGAGCGGAATGAAATGTAGTCGAAGAACGCTGCCGTTGCTCCGCTCAGGGTGCTTGACCTGAGTGTTACCTCAATTCACTTATTTTTCTGCCCCCAACTGCGGGCATATTGACTTTTTTTCACCCATTCATCCCGATTGGTGGCAGACCCCGGTGTGCTTTTTGGACCGAAACTTAGCTGATCCATAAATTCAATGACATCTCGAAGCCGCCCTTGGATCAAGTTGATGGCCACCGGGCGTGTAAAACTAAATTTCAGATTGTAGTGAAATTGGTGCAGCAACCGGTCAATTAAAAACATTTGTTCTCGAGGCGTTTTGGCCTGGGGAAATTTTTCGATAAACTCCTGAAATATTTCTCGCACGGGTTCGGCGCCCGAGAGTTGCTTCCTTTGGATGGTTTGAAAATACTCACCCCAAGTTAATTCCCAACTACAGCCGTCGCAGTGGAGCAGTGCAGCTTTATCCCATTTGTGGGGGATCAGGTTTTCACAGACTGGGCAAGGGGCCAGGCCAGCGGTAGCCTGGCATGCGGCTATAAAACTTTGGCATCGGGCGCGCAGCGTGTACCCAACTTCGATAATCAGGTCTTCATCGTAGATTCCCTGGGCGTCAAGTTCATACAGCTTTTGGATCTTGTGTTTTTTGATCCGGGGTGCCCATTTGGGGAGAATTTTTTGTGGTCGCATTTTTTGATTTTACCCTAACACTGCCCCCCGAATTTTCTGGGATTGGGTTAAAATCTAGCTATCAATCAAATAGGGATAGCGCGAATGAATTTTCCGATTACTCCAACCAAAATTATTCCCCCAAAGCGAAAAGTGGCCCTAATCACCCGTCAACGGTTATTAGAGCGTTTGTATGCCATGCTCGATAATCGTTTGGGGATTATTTCGGCGCCAGCGGGTTATGGGAAAACGTCGTTACTGATTGATTTTAATCACCAGGATGAATTACCGGTGTGTTGGTTATCGCTCGATGAATTGGATCAGGATTTTCTCCGCTTTGGGTCTCATTTCATCGCAGCCATTCAAGCCCAATTTCCCGAATTTGGCCCGCAAACCCAGGCGCGCTTGGAAACCATTCCCCATACTCCGGCCGGAGTGGACCAATTGGTATCCATTTTGGTTCGGGAGGCTTATGACCAAATTCGGGATGCGTTTGTGTTTGTCATAGATGATTTTCATCTGGTTGGGGGGAATAAATTAATATGTGATTTTATAAGTCGTTGTATCCAGCGGGTGGATGACAATTTCCATTTAATCATCCTTTCGCGTGAGCTGGTGACCATCCCTGATTTGTCTTTGATGGTCTCGAGATCTGAAGTCTCAGGATTGGGCGCGGAACAATTGGCGTTTGACCGGGCAGAAATTCAGACATTATTGCAGCAAAATTATGCCCTAGATTTATCTGAAGCTGCCGCGGATCGTTTGATTCAGGAAACAGAGGGTTGGATAACCGGTTTGTTGCTCTCGGTCCAGATCATGCCAGAGGCGATGGCAGACCGAATTATGACAGCACAGGCGACTGGAATGGATTTGTTTGATTATTTAATCCATCAGGTATTTGATAAACAACCTCCCGAAATTCAGCAATTCCTATTGTTTTCTAGTCCGTTGAGTGAATTTTCTCCTGAGAAATGTCAACAAGTATTTAGCGATGAGTTCTTTAACCCAAATGTCGATTTTTCGGAATTCATTCAGATCATTATTCAAAAAAACTTGTTTGTTCATGTGATCGATGAATCTGCCCCACTTTTACGCTACCATCACCTGTTCCGCGATTTTTTACTAGAGAAACTAGCGGCAGAGAATAAAGAATCCTTCCAAAAAATTCAGATTGCTCTCGCGAGTTTCCATGCCCGTAATCGGGACTGGATCGTCGCCTTCGATATCTATCAACAAATTGGTGATATTGATTTACTAATGGATTATGTTGATCGCGCTTGTCTCTATTTGATGCGACAAAATCAATTTGGGATTTTGGAGCAGTGGTTCGCGGCAATTCCAGATAAAAGAATTGAGGCTAACCCGAAATTATTGAGCGTTAAAGGAGATGTAATCCAAAACTTGGGCAATGTTAAATTAGGTCGGTTTTACCTGGATAAATCTGTAGATTTGTATGAAAGTAACCATAGCTACGATGATGACCATTTCCGAGCGCTAACCTGGCTGATTACCAATCATCAATTAAGTGGCAACTATCAGGCCGTTAATAAGGTTGCTGATCAACTGATAAACCTTGCCACTCAAGATGAGTATTTGGCTCATCGCGCCAACGGTTATCGGCATAAAGGGCAAGGATTTTTGGGCACGGTTTAGAAAAGCAGACAAGCACCTTTACAAATTAACAAACGG
>CAYVQU010000205.1:0-8668 GCA_964453155.1 uncultured Anaerolineales bacterium
TTCGATGGAATCTTTAAATTGAATGCTGGATCAAACTGGAAACTGCGGCTAGTTTTAGCAAAACCGGGTGGTAGTAAATCCAGTTCGCTTATCTGCGGGGGAAATCGCCACACACTTAAACAAAAATACCCGGAAATTATACCGGGTATTTTGTGGGGCGGCTGACGGGGGTCGAACCCGCAACATCTGCATCCACAGTGCAGTGCTCTACCTTTGAGCTACAGCCGCCATAGGCTGCATCCAAAAAATGCGCTGAAATCAGGTTTGTTCTTGAGAAGCAAGCACTATTTTCAGCGAAATATTTCCCGGATGCTAACTTAGCGGGGGTAATTCTATCATGGAGATTTCGCTCCGGCAAGCATTTTTTGGATCGTTTCTTCAAGCGAATCTCGGGGAATGCTCTCCTGTCCGCGCGTGATTAAGTTCTTAACCGCAACCTGATTTTGAGCAACCTCATCTGGACCCAAAACGATCGCAACTTTGGCACCAATCCGGCCGGCATATTTGAATTGTTTACCTAATTTGTCGACTGCTGGGTAAACCGCGACCTTCAATCCAGCTGCCCGCATTTCGGCCGCGATTTCGAAAGAGGCTCCCACAGTGCTGTCATCGAAAATCGTGACCATAATCGGGGCCGGGGAATCATCCACATTCTCTGGCAGCAATCCCAATTCTTCCAGGATGAGGGTGATGACTAAATCGCCCATTGCAAACCCGACGGCCGGCATCGGATCCCCACCAACGGCTGCCATTAGGTTATTGTAGCGTCCGCCCCCCAAAATCGAGCGTTTGACGCTGCCGCGCACATCGAAGGCCTCGAAAACAATCCCGGTGTAGTAGGGGAGGCCTCGGATCGTGGACGAATCGTATTTGACATAATCCGCTACGCCCATGGCTTTTAGAATTTCAAAGACCCGCACCAGTGTGGGAGATTCCCGCCACAGGTCGTCATTCAGCAAGAAAGCCTTAGTCTGTTCGATTTGGCCGGCTGTCAAGCCAATATTGGTACCGTAAGCATCCCAGGCTGCGGGTTTCATTTTCTCCCGGCGATCGATCCAGTTTAGAACGGCCTGATGCTGTTCGGGAGTTACGTTTATCTTTTCGATTTCTCGGTTTACCAGTTGGCGATCGTTGACCTGAATAGTGACATCTTCGGGGGTAAGGGCCACCGCGCGGAATAAGCTGGCGACAATCGCCACCATTTCAGCGTCGGCTTCCGGGGTGTCAATCCCGATCTGGTCAATGTTCCACTGGAAAAATTCGCGCGATCGTCCTTTTTGGGGCGCTTCATACCGCCAGAATGGACCGAATGACCACCAGCGTAATGGGTAGGTCAGTTGGCGTTGTCTTTGGGCAATGACGCGCGCTAAGCTGGGCGTTAATTCCGGGCGGAGCATGATCATCTCATCACTCCGATCAGGGAATACGTAGGATTGTTTCATCGCCAGTTCTTCACTGGATTTTGCTGCGTATAACTCTAATTTCTCCAAGATTGGCGCTTCCCACTCCTGGTAGCCGAAGGATTCCGACACTTTACGAACCATGTCGTACAACCAGATGCGGATGGCCATATCGCCAGGGTAAAAATCTCGCGTTCCTTTTACAGATTGCACTATAACTTTTTTTGCCATAAGTTTTTCGCTTAATTTTTGTTACACAGGACTGCCAGCCCCATGCAGTATCTATTTCTAAAAATTCCGACGGATTTTATCACATCTCCGCCCAGAACGGACATTCGGGACATTCTTCATCAACCGGGTAATCAACCCCTTCTTCGTGGGGGCAGCCAATCACCCCCTCGGTCATTACCACCTCGCTGACCTGGTGCTTTTGGAAAAACTGCCCAATTTCAGTCGCGGCCTGAGGGTCGGTTGTTACATCTGTTCCTTGCCACCGTTGCAGGGTGGGGACGGCGTCTTTCGTTGGCATTGCAATTGCAACAATTTTGGTGATAGTTTGGTCATCGGGACCATAATATGCCAAAACCCCAATAGGGTAATTTTTTTTGAGTTCAATCGCTTTCCGCAATTGGGTGATTAGTGTAGTGTGTTTCGTCATAAGCTTTCTCAGTTGGGATTGTAGCATTGCCTCATCCCGAGCGTCAACAGGAGTAACCATTGTTTTCAGGGTTATAATTGTTTAGAAAATAGCGGTTGGTTAAGTGAGAACATTGAGATGAGAACTAGACTTTTGGTTTTGATTTTGATTTTAGGTGTTGGATGTACCGGTTGTGGTGGTTTTTCATTTTTAAGTGATGAGCCTGTCGAGGATGCTACAGATACGCCTATGCCAGCCACCGAAATCATCGATTTGGACCCCCCTACTCCTGAACCAACCCGAACCGCAATCCTGCTACCAACCGTTAAACCAACCTTCACCCCCACAGCACCTATACCAACTGCCACCCAAGACCAAGCCGAAACACCGGCCTCAGAAACCGCGGCGGATTCCACCACGGACCTTGTCTCGAATCATCGCTATGGTATCCAACCGGGCTCACCACTTATCATCCAATCCTGGTCACATGACTGCAATTGGATGGGAATCGGTGGTCAGGTTTTTAATGATGCCGGCGAACCGGTAGCGGGGATTGTGGTAGAAGTCGGAGGTTCTATTGGGGGGCAGCCTCTACTAGGTTTAGCGGTCACTGGAATTGATAGTGGTTATGGTCCCGGTGGTTATGAAATTCAATTGGCCGATCAGCCGATTCAAACCGATCTAGAAGCCTGGATTCAGCTCAATGATACTGTTGGAATTCCCATCTCCCCCAAGGTTTATCTGCAGACTTTTGATAATTGCCTGCAAAATTTGGTATTACTCAATTTCCTTGAGGAAGATCGACCGGACCCAATCATTTTTTATTTCCCCTTGATATTCAAATAAAGTTTGGAGCCCCAAAATGCCAACCACCAAAGCCCTACGTTACACCATGTTTGGTTCCCTGTACTTCACCCAGGGAACAATCCTTAGTTATTTCACTGCCTTAAACGCACTCTACTTCTTGTCTCGGGGGCTCACGATGACGGATGTGGGGATTTTTGCCTCGATTGCCTTGATTCCTTTTGTGATCAAGATATTCCTCGGCATGTTGAGTGACCGGGTCAATTTATTTGGCTTGGGGCATCGTAAACCTTACATATTGATTGGCTTAGCCGTTCAGACGATTTGTTTAGTCATCGTCCCCTTTATTGACCCAGCTGAATACTATTGGGGTTTTGTGGCTTTGGCGTTTATCCTCCAGATGGGGATGGCTCTCTACGATACCTGTACCGATGGGCTGGCCTTGGATACCACCCCCGCTGAAGAACAAGGTACGATTCAAGGGGTTATGGTTGGTGGCCGGGCCTTGGGCGTGGTCTTGACAGCCTCTGTCGTGGGCCTTTTAGCGGAGTTTGTGGGGTGGTCGGCGGTATTTTGGAGTTTAGCCCTCTTTACTTTGATCCCGGTCCCGTTGGTTTTACGGATTCGAGAAGGGGAGCGCTCCCTGGAAGAGGCCTTCGATTGGAGCGCGTTTGCCGCCTTCAAACAAAAAACCGTCATTTTCTTAGCCCTGTTGGGATTTGTCTTTTTTTTCGTGATAGCCGGGGCCAACCAACTGGTCAATCCATTTTTGGAGACCGAATTCGGTATTTCGCTGAGCATGGCCGGGTATTACACCACCGTGTGGGGAATTGGGGTGGTGCTAGGCGGTGTGTTTGGCGGTCGTCTGTATGGGCGGATTGGGATGAAAAATGCAACCTGGGCCGCAATGTTTACCGGATTGGTTGGTATTCTATTTCTGAGTATTACCAATGGTCCCGGCATTGCCTGGGTGTTGGTACCTCTGTTTGGTTTGGCCTACGGCACGCAGCAAACGATCTTTTTTGCCCTGGCGATGAAGTATACGGATGCTCGCATTGCGGCCTCGATGTTCTCGATCCTGATGGCGGCTACCAATGTGGCCCAAGGGGCGGGGATGGCGATCAGCGGCATATTGACCGACTCCGTTGGCTTTCGCATCACATTTATAATTTTGGGCGGACTCAATTTGATGATTATCCCCCTGATGCCGGTTGTCTTTGCTAAAAAAGACGAGTGATTGCTGCGCATAGTCACTTGCAAGCTGACAGAATAAAAACTGGCACTGACAATCATTGATTGTTATCGTGCCAGTCTTTATTTGTAATATCTAGCTCATGGTTCACCCGATTTGGGAAGTGTGCTAGAAAAAAGAATCCTGATTAGCGCCAGCGTATCGAAGCGTGGTTTTTCGGATCAGCCTGCACCCTTCATTTCGAGTAGGCCCAGTATTGGTGTTACGGCCCCTGCGGACTTACTCAGGTCCGCTCTGAGCTTGTCGAAGGGATGCTTCCTGCGAAAAACAATTTTCTTGCTCAATCACTACCGTTAGCGTAGTGAACTTTAGCGGGTTTCCCGATGGGGAGTACGTTGAAACCAATTTCGTGAAGTTTCTGGTGATCCAGTATATTGCGACCGTCAAAGATAAAAGCCGGTTGGACCATCGATTCGAAAATGCGTTGGTAATCCAGTTCCTTGTACTGGGGCCATTCGGTGATGATCGCCAGAGCATGGGCCCCGGCTGCGGCTTTGTAGGGATCAATTTCATATTCAACTTGGTCAGCCTGTTCACCCAGATCATAGCGGAAATTGTCCAGCGCATATGGATCCGAAACGACCACCTCAGCCCGTTCATCCAGCAAAGATTGGGTCACGGTAAAGGCCGGGGTTTCCCGAGTATCACTGGTGTGAGCCTTGAAGGCGGTTCCCAGGAGTGCGATTCGCTTGCCAGCGACGGTGTTGAACATGGTGGTCACCATTTTGGTGACGAAATTATTCATCTGGTAGTCGTTCATTTTGACGACCTGTTCCCAATATTCAGCAACTTCGGGCAATCCGTAGTATTCACACAGGTAAACCAGGTTCAAAATATCTTTCTTGAAGCAGGAACCGCCAAATCCAACGCTGGCGTACAAAAAGCGGGAGCCAATCCGTTGATCGGCACCGATCGCGTTGGCAACTTCGCTGACATCGGCTTCGGTTTTTTCACACAAATTAGCGATGGCGTTGATGGACGATATCCGCTGGGCCAAAAAGGCATTGGCCACTAACTTTGATAACTCACTCGACCACAAATTGGTGGTGATGATCCGTTCAGCTGGAATCCAGTTCGCGTAGATATCGACTAACGCCTGGACGGCTTTTTGACCAGAAGCAGTTTCCCGCCCGCCAATGAGGACCCGGTCGGGGTTTTCCATATCTTCCACTGCGGTGCCTTCGGCCAAAAATTCGGGATTTGAGAGCACATCGAAGAAAATGCCCTTGTCGTTGGCGTTGAGAATACGCTCCATGGCCTCCGCCGTTCGGACTGGCAGCGTGCTTTTCTCGACTACGATCTTGGATGAGGTGGAATTGCGCAAAATCTGACGGGCGGTTTTCTCCCAATATTGCAGATCAGCGGCTTTACCGGCCCCGCGGCCAAAAGTCTTTGTGGGGGTATTCACGCTGACAAAAATGATGTCAGCCTCAGCGATGCTTTGATCAACCTCGGTGGTGAAAAATAGATTTTTGCCGCGCGCTTTGAGCACGACTTCTTTTAAGCCCGGTTCATAAATGGGTAGATTATCCGAATTCCAGGCTGCAATTTTTTCGGCATTAATGTCGACGACGACGATTTTGTGTTCTGGGCAATGACTGGCGATCACGGCCATGGTTGGCCCGCCAACATATCCTGCCCCAATACATAAAATATTTGCCATTTTCGTCTCCTGATTGTGGTGGGGAATATCCTTTACTGGGTGTTGTTCCCAGACAGAGCCACATTTTACCACCTAAGGCCCATTTTTTGAATTGCAATACGAAATTCGTAAATTTATACAACCTGCCACTTTCCAGGAACCAGGTTGTTGCCCCAGATTTCGATTTTTATTTCCCCATGAATTGGGCGATCGTTTCTGAGAAATTAAAATCTTGCATGTATTCGGCGGCATTTTCAGCAGTGAAAGGACGTGGTTCTGTCACAAATTGGGGGAGGGCATTGTTGCTGGTCACATTATTTACTGCTAATAACTCAAGTAAACTACGAGTGACCGGTGGAGCCGGGAGTAGCGCTTCAAGTAACGCGACGATCAAGGTCAAAATTGGACGCGGAAATGGGATGAAAATTCGTTTGGCACCCATCGCGGCTAAAGTGCGCCGCTCAATTTCTTCGATGCCTAACACTTCGGGGCCGCCGAGTTCAAATTCTTGCCCAAATGTGTTCGGATTATCTAAAGCTTCGATCACCGCAGTGGCGACATCCTCAACCCATACCGGTTGAAATTGGGCGCGATTATCGACGATTGGATAAATAATGGGGCTAATGGGGACGAGTTTGGCAAAAGTGTTGGCAAATTCATCCTCGGATCCCCAGATGACGGAGGGGCGAAACGCAGTCCAATCCAGATCGGACGCGGCTACATGTTCCTGGGCCAACCCTTTCGAAGCCAGAAACCGATAAGGTAGCTGCGAATCCGCGCCGAGTTGGGAGATATTGATAAATCGTTTGATCCCCGCGTTTTGAGCCGCCGCGATAACATTGGCTGTTCCTTGCGTGTTGATTTCTTCATAGCGCTGACCACCTTTTTCGATGGCAATCGCGACCGTATGGATAACGGCTGCAACTCCTTCAAAGGCTGGAATTAGGGTTTCGGGCTGAGTTACATCTCCAATTGCGATCTCAACCTTTAAATCTGCTAAACGGCCTTCGGTTTCGATGCGGTCTGGATTGCGGGCTAAAATACGAACCCGTTTACCCGCTTGCACCAATTTTTTAACAATGTGGCTGCCGACATATCCTGAGCCACCGGTAACTAAAATCATCATATTTCCTAACTAATTTTTCCATTGAGCCAGGAGAACCAATTGATCAGCAGGCTCCCCCGCTGGTCCAGGTTTTGCTTGGTTGCCTGCCGATATGCCTGTAAATATTCATTCAAACTAACCGGGTCAATTTGATAATTCTGGATCAGTTCTTCAATCCAGGACAACTCGGTGTACAGTAAGTCTAAATTCCCGATTTGGAGCGCGGCAGTGATATTCTGCGATAAGAATTGATTGGCAATCGAGAAATGCTCGAAAGGGATTTGGGTTGAGAGTAAAATTTCATACGCCGAAAGCTCAATATTGGCGCGGTTCTGTTTGAAGTGATCTAACGTAACTTGATACTCGGCAGCCCGGTCAGGAATTGGGGGTGTTTCTGCCCCGGCGGTTAAGATTCTGGCGATACCTTGAACCGCGTTTTTAAGTTTTTCGCCCAAGAAATAGCCGGGAAAACTGGATTCTAACTGCGGGTTGCGGTTGAAGATCAGGCCGCCAAATGCCACTCGAATTTCATTTTTGGCCAGTGACTCTGCCAGATCAAGGAGATTGGCAGCCGAAGTCAAATGTTGGGCCGTCAAGACGACGAGATGCGGCTTGACCGATTGGATGGTTTCTTCCAGACGTTGAGGGGGAACATTGGCCCCCAAATAAACCACTTTCCAACCCCGCTGGCGGAGCATGAAAGTCAGCATTAGGGGGGCAATGGTATGGTCTTCACCCGGGGGACAACCAATCAGGATCGTCTGGTGACGGGATGGGGGTGGGGAGGCGGCGATGAGGGTGTTTATTCGGCGGGTAACTAAGGATGACGCAAAGTGTTCTTGTTGCACCGAGGCATTGCCCGCAAACCAGAGTTCACCAATTTGGGCCAGACCAGCTAAAAGCACTTGATGACAGACGGTTTCAGCCGGGTGCATTGCAAAGGCCTGGTTGACGATATTTTCAGCTACCGCCTCATTAAAGTTTTGGCAGGCCGACACCCAATTATTCCGAATTTCTTCCAAATTGACTGGTTGGCCAGGAAAAGGTTGTTCTACCGGAACCCCTTGGGCGTTGGCCGGTTTGACAATCAGAGGGTCTTGGCCGTCGACTTCCAAACTTTTCCACATTTCGACCGCCTGCTTGATCCGCAGCCCTTCTTCCAGACGGGCCTGCAACCACCGAATAGTTTCAATATCCCGGTCGGAATATAAACGGTGGCCGCCCGCGCTGCGGGCTGGTTCTGGCAATCCATACCGGCGCTCCCAGGCCCGGAGGGTGTCCGCTTTGATGCCGGTTTCTCTTAGGGCAACATTCAGATTATAAGTGGGGGTTGTTTTCATGGTCTTTTTGCTAGGTCTTTAGGTTTATTTTGGCCCTATTCTAGCAAAAAAACGCTTAAATGTCAATAAAATATGTGCAAAATATTTGCAAACAAAAATTTTCTAATGAGTTTATAATTTTTTTAGCTCCTGATCCAGGGTCGATGTGAGGGTAGTAATTTCCTCCCGGGCAATGTTTAGGGGTGGTAAAAATCGTAGGAGGTTATGGGCGGGTTTACAGCCGACAATAAATCCACCCTTGAGCAGACTGGTAAACATCCTTTGAGCGATCTCTGGTTTCTCCTGGTCAAATGTTAGACTAATCATCAAGCCACGGCCTCGAACCGCAGATATAACGGAATGGCTATTGATTAGCATGTTGAGTTGATCCACAAACATTTTTCCCAGTTCTGCACTGCGCTCGATCAGCTGCGTTTCTTTCAAAATGGTGATGACTTCATTCGCGACCGCGCATCCCAAAGGATCATTTTGATGGGATTGGGCATAAT